>CAXSIG010000372.1:0-5992 GCA_964237255.1 uncultured Bryobacteraceae bacterium | reverse complement strand
AAGGGCATCCTCGGCGTCACCATCCAGTGCGCCCAGTGTCACAACCATAAATTCGATCCGCTAAAGCAGGAAGAGTATTACCGCATGTTCGCCTTCCTGAACACCGCGGTGGAAGCGCGCGCCGCCGTTTACACACCCGCCTCGCAAATGAAGCGTGCCGACATTCTTCAACGGACGCACGATCTCGAGTTAGATCTACAACACCGCTTCCCCGATTGGCCGCAGCGCATGGCTACATGGGAGAAACAGGTCACTGCCAACCAAACCAAATGGACGGTCCTCGATAAGCTCGCCTACGACGACATCTCAGGTGGCGGAGAGAAGTTCGCCACCAAGCCCGACGGCTCTCTCTTCGGCGAAGGTTTTATCGCGACTGGCCAAAAACTAAAGCTCACCGGGAAGACTTCCCTGCCCCACATCGCCGCCATCCGTCTCGAACTGATGACGGATGCCGAACTTCCGTTCAGCGGCCCTGGACGAGGTCCCGATGGCATGTGTGCGCTCTCTGAGTTTCAAGTCTCCGCCAACGGCTCCCCGGTAAAGCTCGCTAAAGCGACTGCCGATTTCGGCATGCCCGTCACTCCCATCGCAAAGCCTTATAACGACCCGAAAAAGCCCACCGATCCGAAGCGCGTTTTTGGTCCGGTTGATTTCGCAATCGATGGCAAGCCCGAAACCGCCTGGGGTATCGACATGGGTCCAGGCATCCGCAATCAAGGACACAACGCGGTCTTCACCACAGCCACCGCTATCGACCATGAAGGCGGTTCCGAACTCACCATCACCTTAGCGCAACAGCACAGCGGCACGGCAGATTCGCCGTACAACACGAACTTGGGCCGTTTTCGCCTTTCGGTAACGGACGATCCAAACGCTGCAGCCGATCCGCTGCCCGCCGCAGTGCGCGCGATTCTTTCCATTCCGACCGATGGACGCACGCCGTCCCAGCTCCAAACCGTCTTCCGCTACTGGCGAACTACCGTTCCCGAATTCCAACCGGTTGACACCCAAATTGCAACGCTCTGGAAAACTCATCCCGAGCCATACTCGCAACTCGTTCTACAGCCCATGGCGAATCCGCGCGAAACGCACCTGCTCACGCGCGGCAACTTCCTGAACCCGGCGGAAGTAGTTCAACCCGGTGTCCCTAGCTTTCTGAATCCGCTTCCAAAACAAGACACGCCGCCCACGCGCCTCACGTTCGCCAACTGGTTAGTCGCCCGCGACTCACCGACCACCGCGCGCTCGATCGTGAACCGTATCTGGCAGAACTATTTCGGTATCGGTCTGGTGAGCACTGCCGAAAACTTCGGCACGCAAGCCGAAACGCCGTCGAATCCGGAACTCCTCGATTGGCTCGCCGTTGAATTCATGGACAACGGTTGGAGTCTGAAGAAGATTCAGCGCACCATCGTAATGTCCGCGGCGTATCGACAGGCCTCCAGCTTCACTCCTGAGTCCCTCGCGAAAGATCCCGATAACCGCCTTATCAGCCGAGGCCCGCGCTTCCGCGTTGATGCGGAGATCGTTCGCGACATCGCGCTCTCTTCGAGCGGTCTACTCAATGCAAAGGTGGGCGGTGCAAGCGTGTTCCCACCGGCGCCCGCGTTTCTCTTCCTTCCGCCCACCAGCTATAGTCCGAAGAGTTGGATCGAGTCGCAAGGCCCGGACCGATACCGCCGCGCCCTCTACACGTTCCGCTACCGCTCGTCTCCGTACCCCGTTCTCCAGGCTTTCGACGCCCCCAACGGCGATTTCTCCTGCGTTCGCCGCGATCGCTCCAACACTCCGCTACAAGCTCTGGCCACTCTCAACGAAACCGTGTTCATGGAAGCGGCGCACGCACTCGCCGAGAACATTCTGGACCATGGCTTTAAGACAGATCAGGAGCGCATTCGCTACGGATATCGACGTGTCCTCGGCCGCGAACCGGAAACCAAAGAAACAGCCGTATTACTGAAATTGTTAGCCGGCCAAACCATACCGATCAACGCGTGGACCGCGGTCTCTCGCGTGCTCCTCAACCTGGACGAAACCATCACCAAGGAATAAACCGATGAGCTTACTGACTCCCACCCAAACTTCCCGCCGCTGGTTCTTCGAGCAATGTGGCGTCGGTCTCGGCAGTATTGCCTTGTCCCAACTCCTGCATGCGCAAGACGCTCCAGATCCGCTCGCACTGAAGCAACCGCAGTTCGCCCCGAAAGCCAAGCGAGTCATTTTTCTCTTCATGGCGGGTGCGCCGAGCCACCTCGAACTTTTCGATAAAAAGCCCCAGCTCGCAAAGTTCGACGGCACGCTGCCCCCGCCCGAACTCTTGAAGGGCTACCGCGCCGCCTTCATCAACCCGAACTCCACGCTTCTCGGGCCCAAATACAAATTCCAAAAATACGGCAAGAGCGGCACCGAGCTCTCTGAACTACTTCCCCATTTAGGCGAAGTCATCGACGACGTCTCCATTATCCGCTCCATGGTGACGGACGCCTTCAACCACGCTCCGGGCCAGCTACTGATGAACACCGGCACCATGCAGTTTGGACGACCCAGCATGGGTGCCTGGGCACTTTACGGACTCGGTTCCGAAACACGCGATCTCCCCGCCTTCGTCGTCTTCAGCTCAGGGACAAAAGGACCCAGTGGTGGCAGTTCCTGTTGGGGTAGCGGGTTCCTCCCTACGGTCTACCAAGGCGTTCAATTCCGAAGCGGTGGCGATCCCGTCCTCTATTTGTCTAACCCTCCCGGCGTCACCAAAGCCGACCAGCGCGCTTCGCTCGACGCCATTCGCGAACTTGACGAACAGCATCTCGCAAAAGAGCACGATCCCGAAATCGCCACCCGCATCAACTCCTTCGAGATGGCGTTCCGTATGCAGGACGTCGCGCCCGAAGTGATGGACATCTCGAAGGAGTCTCCGGAAACGCTAGCCATGTACGGCGCGGAACCTGGCAAAGCATCGTTCGCGAACAACTGCTTGCTAGCCCGGCGCCTCGCTCAGCGCGGAGTCCGATTTGTCCAGCTCTATCACGAAGCCTGGGACCAGCATTCCAACTTGACGAAAGACCTGAAGAAGAACTGCGAGAACACCGACCAAGCCTGCGCCGCGCTGATCAAAGACCTTAAGCGCACCGGCATGCTCGACGACACGCTGGTAGTCTGGGGCGGCGAGTTTGGCCGCACGCCCATGACCCAAGGCGGCTCTGACGGTCGCGATCACCATCCCAACGCTTTCACTATGTGGATGGCCGGCGGCGGCGTGAAACGGGGCTTCGTGATGGGCGAGACCGATGACCTCGGCTTCAACGTGGTGAAAGATAAAGTCCACGTTCATGACCTCCACGCGACAATGCTCCACCTGTTAGGCTTCGACCACACGAAACTCACTCATAAATTCCAAGGCCGCAACTTCCGCCTAACCGATGTCCATGGTCAGGTAGTCCAACAGTTGATTGCCTGATTGTGATCCTCCGGCTCCTGGTCTATATTTCTGTTTTCACATGTCTCGCCTGTGCCGAGACGTGGCAAGACCGGGAGCACGCCTTCTACAGTTCACGCAACGCAAAACCCAGCCCGGCCAGACTGATTAGCGCGCTCACGAAGGATGTCGCTTGGTCGAAGACGCAGCCCAGTCTCAAGGAGGAGTTCACCAGCTACCAAGGCGACCTCATAGCCGCGGTAATCAGATTCAAAGACCCAAGATCCATGAACGTTCTTTTTCAATTAATCGACACCGGCGACATGGCCCTGAGCACTCTTGCCGGTTTCGGTGACGAATCGGCGATGCGTGCCATTGCCGTACTGCGCGACAAACATGGCCGCGAAACAGTTCGCCATTCGGCGATGTTACTTCTCTACAAGATGACTGAACCTCAGAATCTTGCGCGAATTAAGCGCCCGCAAGTAAGAGCCAAATTGTACAGTTCCCTGGCAGATTGTGGAATACGTCCGTAAATGCATCTGATTGCGGGGTTCATCTCCGTAGCGATCATCGTTTCGTTCCTCTGGGAAGCGTTCGAAACTGTCATCCTCCCGCGCCGCATCCAGCGAAAGCTCCGCTTCACGCGCATCTTCTACATCTCGACTTGGTTTCCTTGGCGGCACATTACCCGGAGCCTCGCGAATGATCGATATCGCGAGTCTCTCTTTTCCGTGTTCGGCCCGCTCTCGCTTGTCTTGCTATTCGCGTCCTGGGGCGCCGTTCTCGTCTTTGCGTTCGGCCTCCTCCATTGGAGCCTTGCATCGGGCCTGAAAGACGCAACCGGCGCGCCCGTCACCTTCGGGACGGATCTCTATATGAGCGGCACCACGCTCTTCACCCTCGGTCTCGGCGACATTACGCCCCGAACCACGGCAGCGCGCGTCACCGCGATCGTCGAATCCGCAATCGGCTTCGGCCTCATCGCCCTGGTTGTCAGCTATCTCCCGACTCTTTATCAAGCCTTCGCTCGCCGTGAAGCCAATATCTCTTTGCTGGCCGCGCGCGCCGGCTCTCCACCTACCGCAGCCGAGTTCCTCAAACGCTTCCACGGCCGCTCCTCCGTCGCCTATCTGGAACACTGCGAACAGTGGGCATCCGAGCTTTTAGAAAGCCACGTCTCCTATCCCGCCCTGTGCTACTTCCGTTCGCAACATGCCAAGCAATCCTGGCTAGGCTCGATGACCGTGATCCTCGATGTTTGCGCTGTTGCCAAAACCAACGGCGATGCCGAACAAAAGTGGCAAGCCGATCTCACCTTTGCGATGTCGCGCCACGCTCTTTTAGACCTGGTCAAAGTCTTCCATCTGGAAGACCGTGAGGGTGCCCCAGACCGCGCTTTCGACCGCTTTCGTCAGACCTGCTCGCTCGACCCGTCCACCTTGCATGCCATCGACGAACTTCGCCAATCGTACGAACCGGTGGCGAATGCTTTGGCCCAGTTCCTCTATCTCGACCTGCCGCCGTGGATCGCCGACGATTCGGTCAACAAAGCGTAAGAAAAGTGTGGAGTTTACAATGGTGTAGAAATGCTTATTCGGGACCTTCTCGCGGAAGGCAAACCCTCTTTTTCGTTTGAATTCTTCCCTCCAAAGAACGATGAGGCCGCCGCTCAATTAGAACGTACGATTGCCGAACTCGGCGAGTTGGAACCAACTTTCGTGACCGTTACTTATGGCGCGGGTGGGACCACGCGAGAAAAGACCATTGATATCGTGTCCCGCATCAAGCACGAGACCGGCATTGAGGCGATGGCGCATCTAACCTGCGTCGGCTCCACGCGCGAGGAGTTGCGCGAGGTTCTGCGGCGTCTCACGGCGAACGGTGTCCAAAATATCCTTGCGCTCCGCGGCGATCCTCCCAAGGGCGAGACCGCGTTCCGGGCCGTCGAAGGCGGCTTCACATACGCCAATGAATTGGTGGCATTCATCCGCGAAGAGCTGGGCGAATCCGTATGCATAGGCGGCGCTGGTTACCCGGAAAAGCACGTCGAGTGCGCCAACCCGGCCGTGGATATGGATCACCTGAAGCGTAAAGTCGACGCCGGACTCGATTTCATCACCACGCAGCTTTTCTTTGATAACCGGGTGTATTTCGAGTTCGTCGACCGCGCCCGCTCCTGCGGAATCGTGATCCCGATCATTCCCGGGATCATGCCGATCACGAGTGCGCCGGGAGTTGAGCGGATGACCGCGATGTGCGGCGCGACGCTTCCGTTCAAACTCGCCGCTGAATTAAATCGGCGTCGGGATGATGCTCGGGCCGTCCAGCAACTAGGCGTCGCTCACGCCACCGCACAATGCGTCGATTTACTGATGGGCGGCGCTCCGGGTATCCATTTCTATACACTGAACCGCAGTACGGCCACGAGTGAAATTTTCACAGCGCTAGACGCTTCTGGTTTTGCCAAGCATCACGCCGCAGCCTGATTTCGCACTATCATAATACGCAAGGAGTCTAAAAAAAAAATGGCATATTGTCCGCAATGCGGGGCGGCAACGGAGGGGAAGTTTTGTGAGA
>CAXSIG010000371.1:3153-5993 GCA_964237255.1 uncultured Bryobacteraceae bacterium | reverse complement strand
GGCGAGCTATAGTAGGCGGCCGCCAAATTCGAGCCACGCTCGACGGCCTTTACGAAGAGCGTGAAATCAAGAGGCGTGAGGGGCTTCGGGAAGTTGGCCGCTGCCTGGATCCAAAAGTGGGTTGCGTCGGCTTCGCTCTCCCAGGACACGGGAAACGCCGAAGCCGGAACTGTTGAGACTGCCGAAGATTCTGTCATCGTTGCACTTTGCGTCCCGCGCTACCGCTTGAGTTTCCCTGGGCCGGGTAATAAAAGACTAACAACCTCCCGGATCACGTCGGCTTCACACTGATCCGGATCAATGAAGACGTGATTGCCGGGGAAGGTTTTGCAGGTAAATGAGCGCGTCGTGAGCGCCGCCCAGGCCTTCATCTCTTCGATTGAAACCTGATCGTCTGTGTCTCCATGCAGCGCGGCAATGGGTACTAGCAAAGGCGCGATGGTGGCAGGGTCGAATCCGTCGACTAACTGCAGCGCCGCTACTCCGTTTACCAGTTGGGCGCGGAACAGTTCCTCTGTGGCCGCCGCGAATCTGCCGCCAGGCCCCATACGGCCTATCGCGGCCTGGCCTGCCTTGACGAGGCCGCTTACAAGGTTGCCATTCGCATGATTTGTGACCTCGTCTACCGACGGCAAGGTCTGTGAACCACAGGCCTCCTGGTACGCACGCTTGAAATCCACGAGTACTGAATTCTGCATGGTGGGACAAGTAAAAGCGCTAACCATTAGATATTGCGGCAATTTGCGGCCAGCCCTGTCGAGATGCAAACACCACGCGTAACCGAGCAGCGCGCCGACGCTGTGCCCGAACACCGCGAACGGCTGTTCCAGATCATCGCCCACTACCTTAGTCAGCATTTCGACGAGGGCTTGTATCGACTCGAAAGGACGCTCTTTGAGGCGCGCGCCTCGCCCGGGCAGTTCCACGGGCAGCACCTCAATGTCCTTCGGAAAAGCCTTTACCCAATTCCGATACATCGCGCCCGATTGGTTGCCGTAAGGAAAGCAATACAACCGCAGCGCCGCGTCGGCTTTCCTGGTTCCAGGCAGCCAAGCATCCCAGTTCATGTTCGTTTTACGAAGCGGATCGCGATGCCCATTGTGAACGACCGGGCTCTCTTCGAGGACCAAACGCTTGAGCACCTCTTCGGCAAGCGCCTCGACCGGCGGACCTTCCAGGAGCAGACTTAAAGGCAAGTCGACATCAAGCTCGTTCGCGACGACTTGCTGAAATTCCAGCCCTATAAGCGAGTCCAAACCCAGCACCAGAGTGGATTGGGTGATGTCCAGCTCCTCAACGGGTAATCGCAATAAGGCGCTCAGCCTTTCCCGTAAGTAGGTCTCCAGCAATCGTAGACGTTTGCCTTTGTCCCTCGCGCTCTTCACTTCAAGGAGCACCGTTTCGTTGCGCCTTCCCGACTTAGCATCTGTCGACTTAACCTGGGTCGCCTTCGCCAAAGCCTTTCTATACGCGGCAGTGATCTCTTTCATGCGCACATTCCGGCTCTCTGCCAAAACGTCGCCGGCATCCGTGTACAACGCAAATCCTCCCTCGAGAAAACCTTCGGCCGTGGCGCGGCCGTTTGACCAGGCATGACACCATAACGGCCAGGCGAGAACCGACGCCTGCGTCTCGAACCATATCTCGCCAAGAGTGGTAACTACGAACACAGAGTCTTTGGCGACGTCTGGGCTCAAGGTTGCGTGAAAGAGCTGTGCGCATGCGTCCCAGATCCCGGCATGAAAACCGAAGCCATCGGCAGCCTGTCGTTTTTCAGCCGGCAACCGGAATTTTGCCAGCGCTTCGCCTTCCTCGAGCCAAATATCGTCCACCCACTGCACAGACGCGCCTAATCGAATGCCACGCTCCTCAAAAGATTGGTAGAAGCCCTCTCCCGACATGCGGCCGGTCAGATGCCGGCGGATTGTTGCCGGCGAAAGACCGCGATCGACGCGGCGTTCGGTCACCGGTGTCGTATCGAGCGCGCCTTTGATGTGGCGCGTCCACTCCACAGCGGCACCGGGCCGTGCGAAGAACGCGAAATCGAATCCCGGGTCCGTCTCTTTCAGGATCAGCTGAACGTCAATCGGGTCCTCTTCCGGCACAATGAGCGCGACATCGAACCGCATTTCCCGGACGTAGAAAAGTGTGTGCCCGACGGCGACAAGCGCCCGGCGAATCATTTCGAGGACGTACCCCACGTGCACTACGCCGTGCGTATCCCGGAGTTCGGGCGCGGCGGCCAATCGCATAACGAAATCGAAACGCTTCTCCGTCGACGGACTCGGCTGCAGCTGTCCTGAGAATGGCCGTTCAGGCCGCGCGGCCGGCTTCTTTTCGAAAACCGGGATCCAATATCGCCGCCTCCGGAACGGGTACGTGGGCAGCAACGGACGTTGGCGCGGGAGATCTGCGTCGACTGCGCGCCAGTTCACCGCATGGCCCATGCGATAACACTGCGCCAACAGCCTCAGGTAACCGCTCTCAAAGGACGCCGCATCGAAAACGGGCCGACAGATCGCGGCATCCACTCCCCATCGTGTCGCTCCCGCCACATCGGTATGCAGTACACAGACTAATCCCTGGTCTCGAAAAATCGACTCACCCGTCATGTCCGCGCGCGTGGGTACGGCCACCACAGCATCGAACAACAGCGGGTCACGCAAATCGGGGCGGGTCAACGGCTTGGCGCGGCCTGGCCACAGCACCCGAATCTCCGGCATCGTCATCTGGGAAATCTCAGCCGCAACATTCGCGCCATTGCTTTGTACAACACGCCGTGCGGCCACATCCACAGGCAACATCCCAACCGCCGCGGCTAAGGCAAGCAAGCCCTCCCC
>CAXSIG010000371.1:0-3143 GCA_964237255.1 uncultured Bryobacteraceae bacterium | reverse complement strand
CTGAACGCCAACATCCACAAGAAGTCGGAAGGTAGAGTACCGCAGCGCAAAAGAAACCGCCGCGCCGGTGAGCCGAGTGCGCACGGATGAAGACAATGCATCGGTTAAACGTCCATCGACGTATGGGGCCAGCGCCGCCTCGCAAACCTTCCACGCGGAACGAAACGCGGCGGAGCTTTGCAATAGCGTTTCGACACCGGCCAGCACGGGAACAGGCTCAGCCGCAAAGACCACCGTCATCTTGACGGGTTTCGGCGCGCGAAGCACGTCGTGCTCCGTAAGCGCCGCGAGCTGTGAGCGAAGCTCCTCCCCGTCCTTCGCCTCTAGTGCAACGCGCCAATCGAAATGTGTGCGGCCAGCGTTCGCCGAATACGCCAGTGACCCGAGATCCACCCCTGTCTGCTCCGTCAGGAAACGATCCAGATCCGCCGCCTTCCGGTACACTGTCTCGGGGTTTTGCGCGGATAGGGTCACCACGTGGACCGGCCGGTCCGAAACTTTCGCTAAGTCCGGTTGAGCGGCAGGAGCCTCCCCAAGGATGACGTGAGCATTGGTACCACTGAACCCAAACGAGCTCACACCGGCGAATCGGCGCCGGCCCGCGGGAGACGTCCAAGTTTCACAAGAAGACGGCAACCTTGCCGGGATACTGGCGAGCGGCACTCGAGGGTTGATATCCGGACAGTTGATGTGAGGTGGAAACTGCCTGTGCTGCAGGCAAAGTACTGTCTTAATGACACCCGCGATTCCCGCGGCAGCCTCCAGGTGACCGATATTAGCTTTGCAAGTCCCTAAGATCAGTGGCCGCTCGGCCAATCGCGTAGGTCCAAACACTTTCCGCAATGCCTCGAACTCGATCGGATCGCCCAACGCGGTTCCTGTACCATGCGCTTCGATATACCCGATGTCGTCAGGCGTCAAACCCGCGCGTTCGAGCGCCTGCTCCAACAGCGCTCGCTGCGCGTTTCCATTCGGCACGGCCAAACCGCTGCTCGCGCCATCGTGGTTCATTGCAGACCCTTCAATGATCGCCAGCACCGGATCGCCATCGCGCCGCGCGGCGCTCAAACGCTTGATGATGATGAGCCCCCCGCCTTCGCCTCGGCCATAGCCATCTCCATTGGCGGAAAACGGTTTCGAGCGGCCATCGGGAGAGAGCACTTTCATTTTGCACAAACCAATGAACGATTCAGGCGTCAACATGAGACCCACTCCGCCTGCGATTGCCAGTTCGCACTCCCCGTTTCGCACGCTCTCGCAAGCCTGATGCAGCGCCACAAGCGAGGATGAACACGCTGTATCGAACGACAACGCGGGGCCATGAAATCCAAAGACATGAGCAATCCGGCCCGACGCCATGTGCGATGTGATGCCGGTCATGGTATACGGACTGATGGCCTCGGGGTCTCGAGGCAACATGGCATAATCCGAACCGATAATCCCTATGAATACGCCGACAGGCGTTCCTCTCACGGCGCTGGCCGCGATCCCGGCGCGCTCCAACGCCTCCCAGGCGAGTTCGAGCAACATGCGCTGCTGCGGATCCATCTCCTCTGCTTCGCGCGGCGAGATGTTAAACAAAGCCGGATCGAATTGCGACACATCTTCCGCGAGAAAATTGCATTGTTCGACGTACGCCTTGCCGGGGCCACCCGCGGGATCGTAAATCGCATTGTGGTCCCAGCGGCCTTCCGGCACATCGCGAAGTCCTTCTTTACCCCTCGACAAAAGTTCCCAGAACGCTTCCGCACTCGCACAGTTTCCCGGGAAGCGGCACGCCATCCCTACCACCGCTAACGGATCGCGCTGCGTGCCGGTTGTCGCAGGAAGCTTTGTGTGGGCAGACCCCTCATCCGAAGCGATGGCCACCACATCGTCCCACGGAATCGTTTTCAAAAGATGCTCGGCTAACGCGCGGGTTGCCGGATAGTCGAATAACAACGTGTCTGGTAAATCGAGTCCCGTTTGGACGATACAAGCCTGGACCATTTGCTGGGCTTGAATCGAATCCATCCCAAGTTCAAAGAACCCCGCGGCCACGTCAATATCTTCCGCGCGTTCAAAACCGAGACAGGCGGCGACCCGCTCGGCAATCCACGTCTCCATTGCCTCCCGCCGTTCCAGCACCGACAAATCCACCAAAGCCGCCACAAATCCGGTGCTCTCGGGCGGTTTTGCATCACTCTCGGGCGTGGCTTCCGTGGCGTTATCGCGCTTGCCAGGGGGGATGAGATCCGTGATCCAGAACCGTTGCCTCAGGAAGGGATATGCGGGAAGCGACAAGGGCCTTCTGCCTTGCGCCTGCCACGCCTGACCCCACAACACCTTCCCGCCTTGTACCCAGAGCTCCGCCTGAGCGGCAGGGCCGCCATCCGCTTCAATTTCGCCGGACGAACTCCGCTCCGCTTTCGCATCGCCAACGAAGACCATCTGAAGATCCGATGCCAGATAGGCTCGCAGCTTCGCGGTCACCTCAGCGGCGTCACGTGCAACTACAGCCAGGCGATGGCGGAATGCCGCGCGTTTCATTTGCAGAGTGTACGCCAAATCAGCCAGGGACACCGCACCGTTTTCTTCAAGGAAGTCGATGAGATTCTTCACCATGATCGGCAGCTGTGACGCGGCGTGCGCCGACAGGGGCACGACATACAAACTCTCTTCCCGCACCGAGGGCTTTGCTGCGCATTCCGGTGGAGCCTCTTCCACGATCAGATGCACGTTCACGCCGCCGGCGCCAAAGGAACTGACTCCCGCGCGCCGAGGGGAATCGGCCACCCAGGGCGCCAACTCCCTCTGCAGCACAAAGGGCGTCTTGCTCAAATCGAGATTCGGGTTCAGTGGACCATGGAGCAACGAGGGAACCAGGGTCTTGTGTCGCATCTGTAACACGACCTTGGTTAACTGCCCGATGCCGGCCGCCGCTTCCCCATGTCCAAGATTGGCCTTGACCGAACCAATCGCGCAAAATTGTTTTTTCTTCGTAGATAGCTGGTATGCATCCACCAGTCCCTGAACCTCGATGGGGTCGCCCAGCGCGGTTCCCGTTCCATGTGCCTCGACATACCCGATGGTTTCCGGATGTACGCCCGCCCGTTCGAGCGCCATACGAATGGCTCGCGTCTGCGCCACCGGGTTGGGTACGG
>CAXSIG010000370.1:0-6014 GCA_964237255.1 uncultured Bryobacteraceae bacterium | reverse complement strand
ACACAAGAAGCAAGTGGCGGACCCATCACGCGCGATGCTACCGGAGAAGAAGTTTACAGCACGATCTATGCGATTCGCGAGTCGAGCGTTCAGCAGGGTGTGATCTGGGCGGGATCGAACGATGGCTTGGTTCACGTCACGCGTGATGACGGGAAGAACTGGACGAACGTCACGCCGCCGAATCTCCCTCCCGGCGGACGTGTACAAAACATCGAGCCCTCCCCGTTGCGCGCGGGGTCAGCCTATCTTGCGATCTATCGTTACCTGCTTGGCGATTTCTCGCCGTATCTCTACCGGACCGATGATTTCGGTAAGACGTGGACCAAGATCGTAAACGGCCTTGCCACCGATGAACCGACCCGCGTAGTGCGCGAAGATCCCGATCGCGCCGGGTTGCTCTATGCCGGAACCGAGTTCGGCATGTACATCTCATTCAACAACGGAGCAGACTGGAAGCCCTTTCAACTGAATCTGCCGCGTACGCCGGTGACAGATATTCGCGTTGCTCACAAGGACTTGATTCTCTCTACACAGGGCCGTGGTTTTTACATTCTGGACAACGTAACTTCGCTCCACTATCCGAAGACGCTCGATTCCGTTACGCTCCTGGATCCAAGAAACGCAATCCGCACGCCGTCGCGAGGCAGGAACGGAGCGCAGATTGAATACTACCTGCCCATTGCAGCAAAAGAAGTGAAGCTTGAAATTTTGGACGGAGGCGGAACTGTGATCCGCGCCTTCAGCACCGCTACGGCGGTTCCTGTCGAAGCCGCTGCAGGCGCGGCTGACGACGACGAAGAGGGCGGAGGTCGTCAACGAACCCCGCCGGTTCGGTTGGACAAAACACCGGGCCTGCATCGCATGCTTTGGGACCTCCGTTACGACGGTCCCTGGCCCACGTTGGCGAATGGTCCAGTCGCGGTGCCAGGTCAATACTCCGTCCGGCTGACAGCGGACACTAGCGTCAGCACAAAACCGTTGACTGTCAGTGAGGATCCCAGAGTAACCCTCGATGGCGTAACAACCGGCGATCTCCAGCAACAGTTGGATCACAACCTCCGCGTTCGCGATTTAGTAAGCGACACGAATCGTCTGGTAGCGAAAGCGCGTGCGGAAAAGAATGCCGCTCTTCTCGAAAAGCTGGTTACGCCTCCAATCCGCTACAGCCAGCCTGCATTTCAAACGCAGGTGCAATATCTCTATTCCGCCACGAATTCTACGGACCAACTTCCCGGAGATGATGTCGTAGAGCGGTACAAAGTTCTGCGGAAGCAATACGAAGAACTGTCGCGGTAAGCCTTAATGCCGAGACCAAGGCTAACATCCGATCATTGCGCGCGCATCCACACGTCTTCCAGTACATCCACTGACGACCGATACGTTTCGCCGCCGAGCGTCAGACGAATCATGTAAGTGCCAACGTCTAGCAAAGGACCTTGAGGCGTTCCAGCGCCACGGCCACCACCACCGCCTCCTCGGCCGCCTCCAGCCGCTACAAATGGCACCAGTGCTGGACCGGCTGGTCGAGCGTTGGCCGGAGCAGGTGGCGCATTCGGATCGTCGGGTACCATCTCGGGCGGGGGCCCGCCGTTCCCTCCGAATCCTCCTCCGCCGCCTCTGGCTCCGCCTCTACCGACTGCCGGCACAGGGCCGCGCATGTTCCATTGGAAGCGATTGAGACCGGCGTGAATCGTCACATCCATCGTCGCGACCACTTTGTCCGCTTGCAAGAACTCAACCTTGGCCGCTCCTGCTTCCGTCTTGGACAGGATACTAATCGCCGTTCCCCCTTGCGGATTTTTGCCGATGAACTCGCGGTTCGCGGTGTGGCGCTGCGCCTGTACGTCGTTCTTCCACAGAACAGCCGGTCGTGCATCGAGGAGCGTTATCTGCTGCTGGCTCGTCCCATGAAGATGCTCCAACGGCGTGATGTCATCCGCAATCCAGATCGAGCGGCCGTGTGTGGCGACGATCAGGTCGCGGTCGCGTGGGTGGATCAGAATGTCGTCGACGCGAACACTCGCCAGGCCGGTCATGAACTTCTTCCAGCTCTTCCCGCCATCAAGGGTCACATAGAGACCAAATTCAGTGCCCACGAACAACAGGTCAGGATTCTCCAGGTCCTCGCGAAGGGCGTTGATGTTGCCGTTCTTCGGCAGGTCGGAGGTGACATTGCTCCACGTCTTTCCGTAATCGGTGGTCTTAAAAAGATAGGGAGCCCAGTCGTCCAGACGATGCGGATCAAGCGCGACATAGGCGGTCGCGGGATCGAAATGCGACGGCTCGATGCGGGAGATCTGGACATATCCTTTGGGCGCGCCAGTGATGTTGCCGTAGACGTTGGTGAAGGTATCACCGCCGTCCTGGCTCACCTGCAGATTGCCGTCATCGGTCCCGATCCAGAGAATGCCGGGCTTGGAGGGAGATTCGCGAATTTGCGTGACTAGAGAACTAGCAGAATAGCCGTCGTGCTTCGCGGCCATGGGCTTATCGCCGGCCACGTTCATGATGGGCGTTTCGGCGGACCATCGGGGAACGTGCTTGGTTAGGTCCGTGGTGTTCATGCGCCAGGTATCGCCGCGGTTCGTGGACTTGAAGAAGTACTGGGCGGCCATGTAAAGAACGGCCGGATTGTGAGGCGACATTTCAAAGGGCGCGTTCCAATAAAAGCGAAGAGGGTCAAGCTTAGCGGGAGCGTTGATGATGTTGGGCGTGCCGCCACCCTGCCGTAAAGGTCCTCCCAAGGCTGCCGCGGTTCCCGGCACTGTGGCAGTCGCCGGATTGCCTGATGTTGCGGCCCCGGTGGTTTCCTCTTGTCTGGCTCTAGCTTCCGCGCCCTGCGGTGGAGCGGCGGCGGACGCTGGAGCGGGAGTTTCGGTGATAGCGCGCGCGGGGGTCGCCGTAACAGGCGTGGGCCGGATGCTCTTTTGCGTGGCGGTTCGCAAATCGTGCCGGCTCATGTTTCCGTCTTGCGATTCGCCGTAAACGATGGCCCAATCCATCGGGTCTTGACGGGTATAGAAGCCATCGCCGCCGGAGATGGTGAACCAATCCGTATTCACGGGACCGCCGGTGGAACGAAGAGCGCTGGGACCACACCAGGCATTGTTATCCTGCAAGCCGCCACAGATGACGTAGGGTCGACGCATATCGGCCGAGACCTGGTAAAACTGACCGGTTTCGATGGTGTTCTTGTAGTCCCAGGTGTAGCCGCCATCGTTGCTGATATCCAGGCCGCCATCATGACCCACCGCGACGATGCGCGGGTCTTTCGGATTTATCCAGAAAGCGTGGTAATCGGTGTGAGAGCCGGTGAGACCCTTCCAGGTCTTGCCGCCATCGAGGGACATCTGGCCGGGGGTGCCGCCGACGAACAGCTTCTTATCGTTTAGTGGATCAACGTGAATCTGACTGAAATACGTAGGGCGCTGATTTTGATTGCTGAGGAAGGTCCAAGTGACGCCGCCATCGTCCGAACGAAAGACGCCGCTGCCATTCGGATTGGGGGGCGGGGTTCTGGTGCGAGCGCCGCCGGTTGCCGCTGGAGCTGTACCTGCACCGGTAGCGGGGGTACGACCCGCAGCGCCTGCTGCTGTATCTTCCGGTGTTCCTGCAGCGGGACCCCCTGCGGTTTCTGACGACTCACTTTGTGCGCCTCCGCGGAATCCGGGGGGCGCCGGACCGCCGGTAATGAGGGTTCCACCGCCGGTACCTGCACTGGCTCCCGCTTCCACTTGCGCATAAATAGTTTGCGGGTGAGCCGGGAAAATGGAAATAGCAATGCGGCCGTAGATGCCATCCTTAGGCTTTGGCCAGCCTGCACCCTCTAATCGACTCCACTTCGTACCGCCGTCAGTAGACTTCCATAAACCGCTGCCGGGGCCTCCGCCGTTGTAGCCCATCCAGGTGCGGCGTCGTTGGAAGGACGACGCGTAGATGGTGTTCGGGTTTGCGGGATCAATCGCGACGTCGTTGAAGCCGGTATCGGGATCGATATATTTCGCGAGAGTCCACGTCTTACCGCCGTCGGTAGTGCGATACAGACCGCGCTCCGGATTTTGACCGAAGAGGTGACCCATGGCGGCAACGAACACGATTTTAGGGTTCGTGGGATGAACGGCGATTCGGTTGATGGACTGCGTTTTTTCAAGGCCGAGGTGAGTCCAGGTCTTGCCGCCATCGGTAGTACCGCGAACGCCGTCGCCGATCGAAGAACTCTGGCGATTGTTGGCTTCGCCCATACCGACGTAGACGACGTTGGGATCAGAGGGGGCAATGCCAATCGCTCCGATCGACTCGTTAGGCATATCATCAAACTGCGACTTCCAGTGATTGCCGCCGTCGGTAGATTTCCAAAGGCCGCCGGTCGCGAAGCCGATATAGAGGAGCATCGGATCTCTGGCGGAGCCCTGGATGTCATCCAGACGACCCGACATGACCGCGGGGCCGATGTTCCGGAATTCGAATCCACGGAGAAGCGGATCGGTGGATTCGTTTGGCTTGGGCTTAGCGGTCGGCGTAGGGGTCTGCGCACAGACCAGCGAGACGCAAAAAATAGAAAGGGAAAGAAGTGCGATTGTGCGAAATACTGAGGCGATAGACGCCATAGATCTCTATATCTCCTGAATTTTTGGCAGCGCAGGACGTGGGGCTGTTTCGTGCAGATTTGGCTGACGCGGTGACGATAATTGGCGGCAGTAGACTGTGTCTGCCACCATCGGAATATTGAAATTATAACCCGTTACGCTCAGAAGGAAAGACAAGAGGGAGCTTGCGGTACGGGTGCGGAAAAACGTCGACCCGGCATGAAAACGTAGCCGCTATGATGTCTTCCGTAATCACCTCCGCAGGTGCGCCAAATGCACTTACTTCCCCGTCCCTCAGCAGCATAAGCCGGTCAGCGTGTTGCGCCGCCAAATTCAAATCATGCATTACCGCCAAAATCCCAATGCCCTCCCCCGCCATCGCGCGAGCCGTTTTCAAAGTGCGATGCTGCTGTGAAAGATCGAGATTCGCTGTGGGTTCATCGAGCAACAAGTATCGGTCGGATCGCGCCGGCTCTTCCCAGATTTGCGCCAAAACGCGAGCCATCTGGACCCGCTGTTGTTCTCCGCCGGAAGGCGTTGTATACACTCGATCCGAAAGATGTGAAGCCTCCATCCTTCGCAACGCGGCGAGTGCGATCTTACTTTCATTCGGAGAAGGTGACCATGCCGTTCGCCCGATCCGTACTACTTCTAAGCCGGTAAACGAAGCAGCTAATTGCGAATTCTGAGGCAACACCGCCATTGCTCTAGCTCTTTCCCGCGACGACCATGAGGAGAGAACTTTACCGTTCATCCACACGCTTCCAGCGGTTGGTTTCCATTCTCCGCTCAGAACTTTTAGGAGTGTCGATTTGCCAGCGCCATTTTGTCCGAGGACCGCGACAACTTCTCCCGGGCGCAACTCGAGAGAAATTTCTTTGAGGAGTCGAAAGCCAATACCCCGCGCTTCAAGCATGCGCTCGCTGCCGGACCAACAACCATAAGAAGAACGGCGCGCCAGCCAGTGCAGTGATGATGCCTATAGGAAGCTCCGCTGGGACTACTACCGTGCGCGCCAAGTTATCCGCCCCGACAACAGTGATCGCGCCAAGCAATGCCGAACCTGGAAGTAGACGGCGGTAATCCGGTCCGGAAATCAGACGGATTAGGTGCGGCACAATCAAACCGACAAACGCAATGATGCCTGTTACCGCAACCGAGGCGCCCGCTGCCATCGCGACGAGAAAAATGGTCAGATTCTTTACTCGCTCCACATTGACACCCAGGTGGTACGCTTCCGATTCGCCCAATAGGAAAGCGTTGAGCGAACGCGCCAAAAAGGGTAGTACAAATAACGGAACTAGTATGAATGGCGCGATCAATCCTACAGAAGGCCACGTCGCGCCACCAAGACTCCCTAGCCGCCAAAATGCAATGCTGCGGATCTGAGTGTCGGTAGCCAAATAGGTGAGCAGCGCAGCACCCGCC
>CAXSIG010000369.1:4978-6024 GCA_964237255.1 uncultured Bryobacteraceae bacterium | reverse complement strand
GGCTATCGATCCCGGCTATGACGTACCGGAAGTTGCGTCCAAACTAGACCTCCAGATTAACACCGGCTCCCTGCACGTTCTGCAATACAATTCCGATTCACCAGCCGGTGTTGCCTATTCGGAAAACCTGTCCGATATTTTCTATGATTGTCCTCCGGTGAAGGAATTCCGCCGCCGCTACAATCTGACGCGGGTTGGCGGAAAGCGGCCATTTTTAGCTGCCTTGCTGAAAGCTTACAAGCAATTTGCAGGCTCGGGAAAACCAAACATCGCAATCCTGGAATTCCGTGCTTCGAACGGGTCGAGCGAGTATGAATTATTTCGCGACTTCTTCCGAAAGGAGGGTTTTGCTTGTGAAATCATTTCCCCCGAACAGCTGGAATATCGGAATGGTGTACTCCGCGCCGGTGCCTTTGAAATCAATTTGATTTACCGCCGGATCTCCGTTCAGGAATTTCTGGTGAAATTCAGCCTCTCGCATCCGTTGGTCGCGGCTTATCGCGATCGCAAAGTTTGCGTCGTCAACAGCTTCCGGTCAGAGCTTGCGCAGAAGCGTTCGATGTTCAGCCTCCTAACGGATGAGTTGTTAACAGCCAAATTCCCGCCTGCCGAAAAGAAAGCGATTCGGGACCACCTTCCCTGGACCCGCTTGGTAAAGCCCGGCATGACCGCGCACGGCACTGAGCAAGTGAATCTGCTCGACTACATTCATCAGCATCGCGAAACGCTAGTACTGAAACCCAACGACGATAACGGGGATGATCCCACCTTTGTTGGTGCCGCGCTCGATCAAGCCGGCTGGGAACGCGCCGTCCGCCAGGCGCAGCGAATCCCCTATGTAGTTCAGGAAACGGTGGAAACCGCCCGCTTCGTTTTCCCGATGCTCAATTACGGGCACCTGGAATTTAAGGAAATGCAGGTGGACGTTCATCCACAAGTGTTCCTCGGAAAAGTGTCCGGCTGTTCCAGTTGGGTAAGCGCCGCCAACGCGCAGGCGTTCTCCACATCATCGGGTCTAGCACCAACATTCATCATCGATTCGAAAG
>CAXSIG010000369.1:0-4968 GCA_964237255.1 uncultured Bryobacteraceae bacterium | reverse complement strand
TTGATCGGAATCGGTTCCACCGCTTCCGCAAGCTCCGGAATTCGCTCTCCCTTGCTGGCGCCCAGAGTCTCGAATCGCCGGGCCGCGGAAAGTAGCCGCGTCTCGAGTGAGCCGCTTGCTTTGTTGTAAGCCGCCGCAGCCCGGTTCAGGTTTTTCCCAATCTCGCTATGGTGTTCCGCAAACACGCGGATACGGTCGTAAAGCGTGCAGCCCAAATCCAGGACCTCTTGGGCGTTTTGAGTAAATTGGTCCTGCTTCCACCCGAACGCGACAGCCTTCAACAGCCCGATCAACGTAGTCGGCGTCGCAAGAATAACGTTATTCTGCACACCGTATTCAATCAATTCCGGATCCTGTTGCAATGCCGCGCTAAAGAAAATTTCTCCCGGCAGAAAAAGAATAGCGAACTCGGGAGCGGGCTGAAACTGCGCCCAATACGCTTTGGTTCCCAGGCCTTTCAGATGCTCCCGGATGCGCACCGCGTGCTGCTTTAGCTTCACGGTCCGGCCCGCTTCCGTATCCTCTTCAAGTGATTCCAGGTAGCTTTTCAACGGCACCTTCGCATCCACCACAATGCGCTTTTCATTCGGAAGTCGGACCACCATGTCGGGCCGGATGCGCACGCCGTCGTTCGACGCCACCTCTTGCTCGGTGAAGTCGCAGTAGGCCACCATACCCGCCATCTCCACCACGCGTCGCAACTGAATCTCGCCCCACCGGCCACGCGCGGCAGGAGTCCGAAGCGCTTCCACAAGCCGCCGGGTTTCGTCGGATAGTTTCACCTGGGATTCCGCCATATGCCGCACCTGCTGCGTCAGCGAAGCATAAGCTCCGCTTCGCTGCTGCTCCATTGCGCGGATATGCTCGTCCACCTTCTCCAGTGAGGCTTTCAATGGCTTCACCAACTCATCCACCGCCGATTGCTTCCGCTCCAAAGTAGACTCGGCCAAGTGGAGAAACTGTTCGTTGTTCCGGCTCAGCGCGCTTGCCGCCAGCGCCTGGAATTCGGTTGAGACCTGATCCCGGGCCCGTTCCTGCGCTGCCAATCGCTCACGCAATCGGATCAGTTCTTCGCGAAGAAATACCCACATCCCAAGCGCGCCAAGCGCAATCGCAACCGGCACGGCCAACCAAAACATTTCTTAATTATATGTTCTCTGGTGATAGCGCGCGACGATGGCGCTGAAACGTTCCTCCATACTCCGTCACTAAACGGTGAAGGTGCAAAAGGAGTCCAGATGAAAGTACTTACCGATTTCGCGGGCCAGAACTGGCTCATCACGCCGGCGGCCCTTGCTGTGGGGGAAAACCCGCCTGCAAACATTCACGAACAGAAATTTTTACTCGTTTTGTCTGGCGTAGCAATCGCGAATCTGGAAGGAAATGGCCCCCAGTGGCTTCATGAAACGCTGTCCTTTCTTCCGGACATGGCGGGACCGCAGAATTCCGGGCCGTTGAACTGGGCGATCGGCCGATATTCCATCCCCAAGCCGCCCGGCCAAAATTACAAAGTCGCATTCTCGCTCGAAGGTTGGGCTCCGTTCGTCTCTCTTGGTTCGGTATTCAACCAGAATCAATCGGTCAACTCCGGCTTCGCGGTAGACGTCTGGCGGCCCAACCACTTTGACACCGGTCGGGATGCCTTCACGCACTTGCCGGTCAACAACATCTTCACCGGGATCAATGCGGACGTAGCTGTTAGCGACAGCGACGCCTGGATCTACCGGATCGGCGATAACGTGACGCTTCTCGGAAAGCTCGTGTTTCTAACCGTCCCGAAAATACTGTTCAGTTCGAACTTCGATATCTCACAGAGTGGCTCGGCCCCGTCAACCACGCAGGCTGTAGGAACTGCACGAATCGAAGGACCGCCCAAGAGCGTGCTTGTCGTCGATCCGCCCTTTGTGCATTCCAACAAGTGGGTAAAGATCACGGGTGGACTGCCCCTCGCCAGCCAGCAACTCGCCAGTTTCGTATGTGTGCTTACGGAAGTCGACGGGGCGGGCATTTACAACTTCTCCGCGGCGGTTTTCATTCCGACCGGCTCCGCTGTAGCGTCGATTAGCTTCGAGACAAAGGCCGCTCAGGAGTTTCTACACATCGATTTCACACCCCAAAATACGATGCGCATCGACGACCGCGACAACTTCCAGTTCGGCTCCTTCGTGCGCGACCAAGTCTTCGTCCTGCAGGCAACCCTCACCATCGGCGCCACATCCACCGCGCTCTTTACGGTCTCTGGAGGCGGAGCCACCGGAAGCTTGAATTACGTTATGCCTCAGCCGTTCAATCTTCTAGCGCCGGGATTCGGTGCGGTCAGATTTTGGAAAGGCTTCGGAGACGGCGGCAGCTTCGACGCGACAAGCATCGGAGTCACACGCGAACCATAGCGGCGAAGACATCCTACTCAAGACAGCTTCACGGTAGCCCGCAGGTTTGCCACTCCCGCGGTATAGCGCGAATCCGTCACCGTAAACGCAACCGCGTCTTCCAGCCAGTCATGCCAGGTCCCATCCGGATCGTGGGAAGCAACCGTCAGCGTGTACTCACCGGGGCAAAGCTCGCATCGAAATGCGAAGTCCAGCCGGTACGCATTGTGCGCCAGCGCCGGCCCGAAGTGCAGAGTCTCTAGTTCCGTGTTCGTCCCATACACGTTCAGCCCGATGCGTGTCCGAATCAGAATCCCGATCACCGGATCGTCCACAGGATGAGCGAACTGAACCGACACGCGTACGACGGCCAACTCGCCGGATCTCCACGTAGCGGTGCTCGCTCCGTTCTCCCCAAGCAATTCCACCTTCTCGACGGACGCCCGCCCATCTCCGCGTCGCATCGAGGGCTGCAACATCGCTTCGCTTCCCTCACCTGCAAGTCGCAGCTGCTTTGCGACTTCAGTCCGATACTTCGCGAGCACCACGCCCGGAGCCCCGCGCTCGCGAACCTCGACACCGTCCAACCACCAGATTTCGTCGGCCACCCGCTCCAGAACGGCCTCGTCGTGGGATGTCACAAAAATCGTCCGCCCACCACGTCGCGCCAGTTCCAGCTCCGCAATCGTTTTCTCACGCTGCAGCCGGGCGATATCGAGGTTCGTGCTGCCCTGCTTAGATTGCGCTAAGAACTCACCGGAGTCGCCGAGCAGCCCGTAGATCGCACCCTCCGCCGCATGGTATTCGCGGTCGCCCACCCTAACCAACATAGGATTGTGAGGCCACTGGCCCATCGGGCGATTCGCAGTTCATTGCCCCCATCATAGACGAGTTCAATTCGGCACTTTCCCGAACAATCCGGAGCGACAGCGAAGAAGCCCATGCCATCGGGAATGATGGTTCCGCTCGATGTACGCCATCCGGGATGAAACGTTTCCTGCACCTGGACAACTTGTCCGGCCGATAAGTCGGCGAGTATCTCCGCCGAGTGCTGTGTCTTCCAAACGAATTGCGCTTCCGGAAGCGCCGGGTCATCGATGGCTTCGACGTACCGGCGTACCTCCGCCAGATCCAAGCCGTTCTCCGGTTGATGCTGAACCAATTGCGCGGGCGACATCACGTGCGCGAGCGAAGCGTTCCGGAGCGGGACCCGATAAATGGCATCGTCGCCGTCACGAAATAGCTCCGGCAATACTCCGCGAAATTTCTCCCCGTGCGCGAACGGATGATAATACTCCCGGGACTTCGGTCCGCCCGCCGCCACCGCTTGCACCCCGAAGGCTTTCAACCACAGCACGGCAACGGGAGCTTCGTTCAGGGCCGTCGTACCCGCGCCGCTCAAAATTTGATACTGCGCGCTCCGCATTACATAATTCACCACGCCATTCTCGAAGCCCCCGGCGAACTGCGGTGTCTCCGTAAAAGCGTTGAAGAAAAACGAGACCGTGCCCGGAACCATCACGCGCGCGCCGCGCAGATTCTCATCGCACCACTTGGCGATACGGTATTCCACGGTTGTTGCGATATCCACCGGATAAATCAAGCCCCGAGCGTATCGCTGCCCTCGATAAAGCTGTTCGAATGAAAACACCGCCAGCAATGCCGCGGCAACCAAAACGGCCCTGCGTGGCAGAAGCGCAATTGCCATCGCAACCGCTGCCGTTAGACCCAAATCGAACTCCAGCAAATAGCGGTCCGGCTGCGGCACCACGGCAATATGAAACCATGTGTAGGAAAGGCTGATCCAGCCCATCACGCTTGTAAAGAGTGCCAGCATTTGTAGATATCCCGGTACGCGCGCCTTCCACATGGCGGCTTTCAATAGCGCCATGCCGGCCAGCGCAGCCGGCGCGTAATGGAGCAAGAGCGCATTGCTCCCGCTGAAGTCCCCGCCGATGGTCTTCGCGTTGAACTGTATCGTGCTGATCAACGACGGCGGCATCACGGGACATACCAGAAGGTAAGCCGCTCCGCCCAGTGCGGCGCTCCACAACCAGGCACGCCATGGTTTGCCGGAGGCCAGATAACAGAGCGCCAGGGCCGCCAAGGCGAAGGCGCCTAACCAGTTCGTGAGTGCTACCGCGGCGATACCCAGCACGGCTCCCGCGCAACGCATCGGTGTCCGGCGCTCCAGCGCGCGGTCCAGCAGCAAAATAGCAAGCGGAACCAGTGCTAGTGCAGCCAGGTGTGGACCGTCCCCGTAAGCGATGAGCGTCCCAAGTCTCCTGGGCCGCAACGCGTCCCCCATGTCGTTTGCAACGGCCGGAACTAGTAGTGCGCAGGGTGAAAGAACGGTATAGAAGAGGGCCGCGCAGAAGCTTGCGGCAGGCTTGCCCGAAAGCCGGCGAAGCATCAGGTACACGAAGACAGGACCGGCGCAATAAAACAGCCCGGTTACTATGTGATGCGCGCGCGCTACATGAAACGGTGTAATCGCAGCGAATAGGGCCACCAGCATGTGTAAAAGCGGCGGGTATGAGTTCTCAAACGGAATGCCCCCGTACCACTGGGGAAACCAATCAAGAGCGAAGCCATTCCG
>CAXSIG010000368.1:5789-6031 GCA_964237255.1 uncultured Bryobacteraceae bacterium | reverse complement strand
AGTTCTCGCAGGCATCGAGCAAGCGATGGCGAACCACAGCGAGGAACACTCTTTTGAATTCCGCGCCATGTTGCCGGATGGAAAGCAACGCTGGTTGTCCGGACATGGGCAATTGCTCTACGGCGAAGACGGAACGCTGAAGCGGATAATTGGAATCAATTCCGATATCGATCGCCGGAAGAGCGCCGAACTAGCCCTCCGGCAGCAATGGCAAAACTTCGATACCGTCGTTTCGAACAATC
>CAXSIG010000368.1:0-5779 GCA_964237255.1 uncultured Bryobacteraceae bacterium | reverse complement strand
TTATACGTTCGACTTAGAAGGAAGATTCACTTACGCGAATCGGGCGCTTCTTTCGCTGCTTCAACTATCGCTCGAACAGATCGTGGGGAAGAATTTTCAAGAACTGAATTACCCCGCGGATTTGGTCGATCGCCTCGGGCGTCAAATCCAACAGGTTGTGGAAACGAAAGCGCCCTTGCAGGATGAGACGGCTTTTACCGGCCCGAGTGGCGAGACCCGGCAATATGAATACATTTTTGTGCCTGTTCTTTCCGCCACCCAAACTGTAGATGCCGTTGCGGGGTCTACCCGCGATATCACGGAACGTAAGCAGGACGAAGAGCAAGAGCGGGAGCGCGAAGAGCAACTCCGGGAAACCGCGCGTCTGGAGAGCCTGGGTGTAATGGCGGGCGGCGTAGCGCACGATTTCAACAATCTGCTTACCGGGATATTGGGTAATGCCTGCATTCTGGCGGACAATCCGCGCGAAGACGTATCGTCCTTCGGAAAACAGATCGTGATGGCGGCGGAACGCGCGGCGGACTTGACCCAACAGATGCTTGCATTCTCAGGCAAGGGTCGGTTCGCTGTGGAGAGCGTCGACCTGAACAGTTTAGTGAGGGACAATCACACCCTCCTCCGGGCTTCTCTCTCCCGGAGCGTCACGGTTGAACTTGACCTTTCTTTACGGGACTGTTGCGTGGAGGCGGACCGGTCGCAGCTACAACAGGTTGTGATGAACCTTCTGATCAACGCTTCGGAAGCCATTGACGACCGTCCGGGCGTGGTCAAGATCCGAACCGCAATTTCCGAGCGCGTGGTCAAGCTCTTTAGCCCATTCCTACAGACCTCGGTTCCGGCAGGCCGGTACGTCCTTCTTGAAGTAACGGACAACGGGTGCGGCATGACGCCCGAAACGCTGAAGAAAATCTTCGACCCGTTTTTCACGACGAAGTTTACGGGGCGGGGTCTCGGTTTAGCCGCGGCGGCGATGTCGAGGTAATCACGGATGTGGGTCGTGGGACCACCTTTCGAATCCTTCTGCCTTTGATGGAGAGGGCGGAGCCGACCCGCGAAGTTTCCCCGACCAAGCAGGTTCGGGAGAATTGGGAGCGCACCGTCCTGGTTGTCGATGACGAGGAGATCGTTCGCAAAGTTGCTGCGACCGCGTTATCGCGTCAGGGTTGTCGAGTCGTGCTGGCAAGTAACGGTGAGGAAGCTCTTCAGAAGCTGCGCGAAGACCCAGGCATCGCATTGATCGTCCTGGATCTCACAATGCCTGTCATGACGGGCGAGCAGGCCATTCCACTAATCAAAAAAATACGCTCAGACATACCGATTCTGCTATCGAGCGGCTTCAATGAAGCTGAGGTCGCGTTGCGGTTTGCCACAGCGGGGATAGCGGGAGTCTTGCAGAAGCCGTACAAAGTGGCGGAGATTACCAGCAAAGTAGCGGATTTATTAAGTACAACCAGGCGATAGCGCCGGGCGGAATGGCTACCTTCGTGCCACGCCCAACACGACTATGGCCTATATAACGACGCAGGACGGAACGGAACTTTTTTGCCGGGATTGGGGCGCCGGCAAGCCGGTGGTGCTCATTCACGGATGGCCTTTGAGCGGCGACATGTGGGAACACCAGGCGAACTACCTCGCCGAGCATGGATGCCGCGTAATCAATTACGACCGCCGCGGCTTCGGCCGATCCGGCCAACCGTGGAACGGGTTTGACTACGACACATTTGCGTCGGACCTGAGCGACGTGATGGAAGCTTTCGAAATCCGGAATGCGACTCTCGTCGGGTCTTCGATGGGCGGGGGAGAAGTGGTGCGTTACTTGAGCCGGTATGGCGCATCGCGGGTTAGTGGGGCGGTGCTGATGTCGGCGGTGACCCCGTTCCTGCTGAAGACGGACGATAATCCGGATGGCGTGGACGCGAAGACGTTCACCGATATAGAAGAGCAATTGCGCAAAGACCGTCCCGCGTTTCTCAAAGACTTCGGGCCGAAGTTTTACGGTCGCTCCATGGTCAACCACACGGTATCCGACGCCGATCTGGAATGGACGCAAACAATGGCTCTGCAAGGTTCCTTACGGGCGACCATCGCTGCGGCCAAGGCGTGGTCCACAACAGACTTCCGGAGTGACATGGCGGCCATTACCGTCCCCGTTCGCGTCATTCATGGCACCAGCGACCACACCATTCCGATCGATGTTTCGGGCCGCCGGTCGGCGAAGATGCTTTCTAACGTTACCGTGACCGAATACAACGGCGAGCCTCATGGACTCTTTTTGACTGCGAAAGATCGTCTGAATGAGGAACTGCTTGCATTCGCCGGCGGGAGTTCCGATCCGGTAACCGCTGCTGATGTCTCCTGATTTGTATGAAGGCAATTTAACTCTAGATGCAGCAACATCGACATCGCATGTGAGTTACTTCTACGGAAGGAGTAACTCATGAAAATCTTAATCGTTGGATCGCTTACAGCACTTGTCCTTGTGGGCAGCGCGTCGTCACAGGAGAGCGAACATAAGAAACGCTCCGTGAATCAGCAGGAACGGATCGCACAGGGCGTAAAATCCGGGCAGATGACGTCCGGCGAAGCGGCCCGTGTCGAGGGCCGGGAAGCTGGCATCAAGCGAGAAGTTCGGGCTGACCGGGCCACTAACGGAGGACCTCTAACTCCTACCGAGAAAGCGGCGGTGAATCGTCAACAAGGGCGCGTGAGTAACCAGATCTACGACGACAAGCACAACACGTCAACGGCGAAATATGGCTCGAACCAAGTGGGAACGCGCCGTCAGGTTCAGCAGGATCGCGTCGCCAGCGGTATCGCGTCGGGAAAGATGAGCGCCGGAGAAGCGGCACGGACGGAGCGGCGGGAGACTGCGGTGAATAGTAAAATCAAGGCGGACCGTGCCGTGAATGGCGGCAAGCTAACCGCTGCGGAGCGCGCGCGAGTGAATCGGCAACAGAATGGAACCAGCAAGCAGATCTATACCGAGAAACACAACCAGTAGGTCAGTCCCTAACCTTTACACTGAAGAGGATGCATCCCGCCGCGGCGCTTTCGCTTCACGAAATCGCCGCGGCGCGTGAATTGCGCGAGATACTTCGCTGGTTCACGCGAGAGAAGCCGTTCATCAACGATCTTCACCAGCAACTTTGCCGCATTCCCGCTCCTACTTTCCTAGAACAACAGCGCGCCGAATGGTTTGTTGCGCAATTCCGATCGTACGGATGCGCGGCCCGCTTGGACCGTGTGGGCAACGTTCTTGCGACACTCTCGCCCGACGCCGAAACTCCCCACATCGCGGTGACAGCTCACCTCGATACAGTTCTTGCACCGCGTACCAAGGAGGATATCGCCGTCGATCCTGACGGCAGATTGCGCGGTCCGGGAGTATCGGATAACGGCTGCGGTTTGGTTGCCCTTTTGGCCATCGCGCGTGCGCTGAAACTTCATGTTCGCGGTGCGTCCGCTTGGGACCGGATTCTCTTCGTCGCCAACGTGGGAGAAGAAGGCGAGGGAAATCTGAGCGGCATGCGGCATCTCTGCAAGAGTGTGGAAACGGAGGCGCTTCTGATTCTGGACGGCGCTTCCGTGGAGCACGTCACAACCGAAGCTCTGGGAAGCCGGCGCTATGAAGTGACGTTTTCCGGACCTGGCGGACACAGCTGGACCGACTCGGGAGTGGTGAACCCAATCCACTCTCTGCTTCGAGCGCTGACTGCATTTACCGACACGCGGTTGCCCCCGCGAACGACATTGAACGTAGGGCTGATCGAAGGGGGCACGGGCGTGAACGCGATCGCCACTTCGGCCCGCGCCAAAATCGACATTCGATCGGAATCGAATGCACCGATGGAGGAGTTGGTCCGAGCCCTAACCGAAGCCGTAGAAAAAGCGATGGAGGCGGAAAACACCAGAGCGATTGCCGGGAAGTTGGTTGTCAAGATCAAGGAAATCGGCTCTCGCCCCGCCGGACGCCTCGCGCCAGATTCGCGATTGCTCACAGCCCTGCGCGAAGTGGACGCGCATCTCGGCATTCGGACACGATACGAATGCGCATCGACGGACGCCAATATTCCGCTGTCACTGGGCTTGCAAGCCATTTCGATTGGGGCCGGAGGCCAAGGCGGCGGAGCGCATTCGCCCAACGAGTGGTACAACCCCGAAGGCCGTGACTTGGGCTTAAAGCGCATTGTGTTGACGTTGGCCCGCATGTTGGATGCTCCACTAAACTGAAGGAGGAGGTGGGGCATTTCGAGCTGAATGAAAAGAAGAGCGACACCGCGCCGTGAATGGTGTTGTCGTTGACACAGACGGTCTTTCATTTCAGTCCAAAAAACCACCCAATCGCAGATCGCTACGATTCCGAGCTTCGATCACCGCTTCCCGCGCTCTAACCGCTACCATCCGGATTGGATACTAGCGGGCGTGAGCGGCGGGGCGAATCCGCTGTGGTTGGCAGAATGGCTGACCACAGCAATCGACCTCCGCCCCGGCATGCGCGTCCTGGATCTTGGATGTGGACGCGCTCTGTCTTCCATCTTTCTCCATCGCGAGTTCGGCGTCCAAGTCTGGGCGACTGACCTCTGGTTCAGCGCTTCGGAAAACGCGGAGAGAATCCGCGATGCTGGCGTTGCGGGTCACGTCTTTCCCGTCCATGCCGATTCCCGCCACCTGCCTTTCGCCAACGATTTCTTTGACGCGATAGTCTCTATCGACTCCTTCGTGTACTACGGCACCGACGACCTTTACCTGCACTATCTCGCGCGATTCCTGAAGCCCGGAGCGACGATCGCCATTGCCGGGGCGGGGCTGATCCAAGAAATCGAAAACGACGTACCAGCCGCACTGAAAACATGGTGGGAACCGACGCTTTGCTGCCTGCATTCGGCCGCCTGGTGGCGACGTCATTGGGAACGAAGCGGCCTTGTGGATGTCGAGCTATCTGATTCTCTGCCCGATGGTTGGCAGCTTTGGGTGGAATGGCAGAAGACGATCGCACCCGACAATTTCACGGAGATCGAAGCGCTCCAAGCCGATCGGGGTGCGTACCTCGGCTATGTTCGCACCGTCGCCCGTCGTCGCGCGGTCATTAAGCTGGAGGATCTCAGCCCATCCGTTCCACCGAACTACGTTGCACATCCATTGCTTCGCGATTAAAAACAGACCTGTTACCATCGCCGTAAATGAGGCACGCGAATGCCGTTTGCTTGTTGACTGCGGTGTCTGTGGTTTGTTTATCGGCCCAAACGGAAGCCGGCGCGGTACACCTGGCCGTTCAGGATGCCTCCGGCGCGGCGATGCACGCATCCGGCAGGCTGGTAAGTAGCGCAAGCGGAGTCAGCCGAACGTTCACCACCGACGCAAAGGGCGAGTATGACTTTAAAGCGCTTCCGCTAGGCTCTTATCGATTGGAGGTCTCGCGCGAAGGTTTTGCCACTAAAACGATCTCCGTGATAATCGACTCCCCGGCAGTAGTTTCCGAGACTGTCAAACTGCCAATCGGTTCGACCGGAATTACCGTCGATGTCGTCGGCGTGACGCCCCTCGCCGGAGCTGATTCTCCTGTGGGAGAGATTCCAGCGCCGGTACAGGCCCTTACGGCAAATGATCTAAAGAATAGCGGCGCCCTTGACCTCTCCGAATTGATAAACCGCCGGTTGGCGAATGTCTTCGTGAATGAAAATCAAGGTAACCCGTTTCAGCCCGATCTGAACTACCGAGGGTATACCGCGTCGCCATTGCTTGGAACGCCGGAAGGTCTCTCCGTTTACCAGGACGGCGT
>CAXSIG010000367.1:4281-6039 GCA_964237255.1 uncultured Bryobacteraceae bacterium | reverse complement strand
CCGGAATCAGGACCGCTCCGATCACCAGGTCGGAATGTTTGAGTGTCTCGCCGATGGTCCAGATATTCGAAGCGAGCGTGGTGAGTTGGCCATTGAAGATGTCGTCGAGTTCGCGGAGCCGATTCAGACTGCGGTCAATCATGGTGACGTGCGCGCCCATTCCGAGCGCAATCTTCGCCGCGTTGGTTCCGACAACGCCGCCCCCCAGAATGGTTACGTTCGCCGGCGCGACGCCCGGAACGCCGCCAAGCAGCAAGCCGCGGCCCCCGTTGGGTGCTTCCAGATACTGAGCGCCGACTTGGACCGCCATTCGTCCCGCCACTTCACTCATTGGCGTCAGCAGGGGCAGGGAACCATCCGTCTCGCGCATGGTTTCGTAGGCGATACCGGTTGTCCCCGCTTCCAGAAGATGGTTCGTAAGATCCGGAAGCGGAGCTAGATGCAAATAAGTGAAAAGTAGATTGTTGCGGAGCAGCGGATACTCAGCCGGTTGCGGCTCCTTGACTTTCACCACAAGATCCGCTTTTTGCCATACGTCTGCGGCCTTTTCAACAATCTCCGCGCCGGCTTGTAAGTACTCCCGGTCCGGAAGCGCGCTGCCGGCCCCGGCGTTAGTTTGCACCAAAACTTTATGACCGTTTTCGCGAAGCGTAACGACTCCGCTGGGCACGAGAGCGACGCGGCTCTCGTGGTCTTTCACTTCTTTAGGAACGCCGATAATCATGATCTTTTCGAGGGAGGTAAGTTACGGCTTTGGGGCGGGTTGGGCAAGGGGAGCCGATGCCGTAGTGGCGCCTAGACCAAGAGCGATGATAGAACGCGAAGTCAGCTTACCGGTGGAATCGAGATTCTGATCGCCCTGAAATTTCTTCATTGCTTCCTGCGAGCTTTGGTCCCAAACGCCGTTCGGGGCTGTACTCAAGTAACCTTTTTTCGCCAGCGCTTCCTGAATTTCACGATAGCGCTCATTGCTGGGAGCGGCTTGTCTGGGCGGACCGGTAACGCGTGCTGCGGACCGGGTTTGCGAACGTCCCTTGCCAGTCACGGCTTTAGCCTTTTTTTTCGAGCCATACCGTGAGGCCAACGCCTTTTTCCCAACCAGAGGTTTCTTGTGGACTGCGGCGGCGGTCGCGCAAGAAGCACAAAGCAGGAAAACGGCGAAACGAAGCCAGATTCTCATAAAAAGAAAAACGGTGGGAATTCGCTCCGCACGGAGCGATCGCCCACCGCATTGTATCAGTACTTAACCGTCGGTATTACTGAGCGGGAAGAGTACCGGCAGGGTAAATCGTCTGCCATTGACCACTCCGTCCCGGAGTACTCCGCTCCACCTTGAAGGCAATGGCGTCGCCAGCTTTCAACTTGGCTTGAATCTGCGGAAGGTCGCTGGTGGAATTTACCGTTTGCCGCTGGTTATTAAATGTAATCGACTCAATGATGTCGCCCTTCAGAAGGCCGATGTCATCTGCGAACGAACCATCCTCGACCTTATCCACCAGGACGCCACCTTTGCCCTTGAATCCAAAATTCTGGCGCATGTTCTCGTTCAAGTTACGAATCGAGATGCCAAATTTTGCGTTTGTCGGCTCTGCAGTACCCGGCTTCTCGTTTTCGGAATCCACACCGGCTGGATTCACCAGCTTGGCGCGGTCACCTACCGCAACTGTCAGGTTCTCCTTCTTCCCTTCGTGAAGGAGCCCGATGTTTAGCTTGCTGCCGATTGGAGCAACAGAGACGATATCCACCAAGTCCTGGCCG
>CAXSIG010000367.1:0-4271 GCA_964237255.1 uncultured Bryobacteraceae bacterium | reverse complement strand
TCTTCACAGACTTACCGTCGATGGAGGTGATGATGTCTTCCTGCTTGATTCCAGCCTTTTCAGCAGGGCTATCGGCCGTCACATCGCGGACGAATACACCCTGACTACCGCCGTAGGCTTTCACCAAGTCGCGTGCTTCCTGATTATCCAGGTAAGAGATGCCGATGGAACCGCGAATTACGTGACCGGTCTTAATGATCTGGTTATAAACATTTACCGCTGCGTTGATTGGCAGGGCGAATCCGATACCCTGGTTGCCGCCGCTACGGCTGGCGATCATCGTGTTAATTCCGATTACTTCACCGTTAATATTCAGGAGCGGGCCACCGGAGTTACCGGGATTAATCGCCGCGTCTGTCTGCAGAAAGCGCTGAAAAGCGGAATTCTGATCTTCCAGCGAGCGCTGCTTTGCACTAATGATCCCAGCGGTTACAGTCGCCTGAAAGCCTAGGGGAGAGCCGATCGCCACAGCCCAATCGCCAACCTGAATCGCGTCGGAATTGCCGATCTTGGCAGGAATTAGCCCGGTCTTCTCAATCTTGATCACAGCGAGATCCGTATTCAGGTCGGTACCGACCACCTTTGCCGGATACTCAGTGTTGTCGTCGTTAAACTTCACCTTCAAACGCGTGGAATGCTCCACCACATGATTGTTGGTGAGGATATAACCGTTCTTATCGACGACCACCCCGGAACCGAGGCCAGCTGTCCGGCGATCCTGAGGAGCTTCGAAGTTGAAGTTGCCGCCACCGCCATTCCCTCCAAAGTAACGCTGCATGAACTCCTGCATTCCGTCATTCTGGTCTTCATCCTGATTGGGCGACCGCCGGCGTGTTCGCGGTTGCACGTTGCCATTCGCCCGAGATTGGGTGGGGGGAATATATTCGCTAGAAATGTTAACAACAGAAGGTTCCAGCATCTTCGCCAGCGTCGCAAACGAATTCTGGAGCTGGACGGGAGAGGGGATAACCAGCGGGGCCGCGCCGGGGGCCGCGTTATTCTGATCCTTCGCGGCTTTTGCGCCGGTGTTCATCACCGTACCGATCAGCACGCCAAATGACAGAGTGAAAAGAAGCGCAGCGAAAGGCAGGAACTTCTGCCCGCGAAACTTCTGGGAAACGTCTCGAAAACTCATTGTTGTTCTACTCCTTCAGAGGTAAATGACTGCACGGGCTAAATGTGAGTGCTTAACGCTAATCTAATTGATGTCTCTTCTCACCGTCACGTTTCAGTTCAACACTTGAAATACCAATCAAAATTAACCCTGCACCGGTGGCTCCACGAAACGTGAGGGTTTCTTTCAAAAACACAAAACTTGTTATCCAGGCAAAAACCGGTTCCAAAGCATAGATCACCGCCGCACGATTCACAGTCGTTCGCTTTTGTGCCCACGCTTGCACGGAGAATGCCAGGACGGTTGCGAATAAAGCCGTGACCAAAATGGCTAACCAAGCGGCAGGTCCCGGGTGGTAAATCAGCGGCTCCGCCCAACGAAACGTCGCAAGGGAGAGCAGCGTAACTGTCATCATCTGGACCGTAACGAACGTTGCCACATTTCCCCGGCCGGCATAATAACTGACCGCGACGATTTGCGCCGCAAACGATACTGCGCCAAAAAAGCTAAGTACGTCCCCCTTACCAATTGCATCGATCCTGCCCGTTACCGTTAACAGCAACATTCCTACCGACGCGCAGATGAGCCCTAGGATTTCACTTTTCCTAGGCGCAACCCGATAGACGAGCGCAGCGGCAAAAGGTACCATCGGCACCGACAAGCTGGTGAGGAACGCGGATTTCGAAGCCGTAGTGAATTGAAGTCCAACCGTCTGGAGAGAATAACCGCCGAACAGAAAGATTCCGGAGATTACTCCAGGGATGAATGCCGCCCGTGTCAGGCCGCGGAAATGAATGGCTAAAAGAATGGCAGATGCCAACCCGAACCGAAAAAGAAGAAATAGGAGGGGAGAGAGCTCTGAGAGGGAGTTCTGGACAATGAGGAAGGTGGTTCCCCAAATGGCGGTAACGCCGATGAGTAGCAAATCCGCAGACGCGCGGGTCCGAAGGGGCAATAAAAATACTATGACGTAACCATCAGCGACGCCACTTTCGATGATCTCGAATCCGCTTTCTTCCGCTGCGCTCTTTCTTCAGCAGCGGAACGCCGCTGACCTTTCCTGGGATCGCTTCAACGCGTTTCATGCTGGATATAAATCGAGAAACACCACTCGAAACTTGAGTTGAGCCGCTTGCGACGTGGCGTGGCCCGCTGAACGAATTTGGTTAGGAAATCGCTTCCGGTGCTTGTATCGTGCGAGTCTGATTCGAATCACAGAAACCGATGCCGGCACCGGTATCCCGTACGGCCCCGCCAGTCGGGAAACCGGTGCTCGCAATTTCGGATATTTTGACCTGAAGCGCTTCCCAAGTCTAATCGACGAAGTCCCGGAACTGCGTGACTCTCCGGCTCTGTTTAAACTAGTTCAACGCCTCAACAGGCAGGACAGTATCTTCCGTACGCTCGGCTGCAATCGGCAGGCGCATCGGATGTATGTACATATTGCCTTCGAAATTCTACATTGGAACCAGACCAAGACTGCGTTTCGGCGTCTGGGTACAGACTTTTCCACATGGCATGATTCGAGCTTCCCCGAACTCTGTGCAACCGATGTAGAGTTTCGGATCGGCCCTGTGACATACCACGAGTGCGGTCTTCAGGGCTGGGCAGTGTCCGTCCACTTCAGCTCGTCGGAGCCGGAAGTGGAAGACGGGGAAGTATCCCTCCAGAGATTCTCTAAATTCCTCTCGTTTACCAGTACGCGCTATCAGCCGCAGTTGCGCGGATGCTTGTCCACTCTCTCCGACTTCACGCGAATACCCACCCCCGCAGACATGTCGCGTTAACCGTCTGCGAAGCCACCTGAACCGACTGCGGATCGGATGATCCCGTTCATCGAAAATGTGTGACTGATTTCGCTTCCCGCTGTTAGCGTTTGTAATTCCGATGAGTCTCCCATTCCTGCGAAGGCAACTGCTCCCTACCATAGTTTTTGACGTTTTTCTTTTAACAGCAAACCTGCCAATGTCCGCCCAAATCGAGCGTGCCGCCACTCTCTCGGGAAGGATCACCACAGCGGACCACCTTCCTGTCGCCGCGGCAGTTGTAAAGCTAGTCAGCTTATCGAACACAGTGCGCGAAACCACCAGCAATAGCAACGGCGTCTTTTTCCTGCGGTCCGTACCCCTGGGTTCCGCCGATCTCACAATTCGCGCAGAACGGTTTGAAACGATCTCGAAGAAGATCGATGTACAGGTTGGTATGTCGCTTGAACTGTCTTTCGCGCCGTCAGGCGGTTCCACAACAGACACAACGGCTAATGCGATGAAAGGAGCGGCCCGCGCCGAGTATGTGCAGGTGACAGCGACGGTAGAAAGCCGCCCTTCCGAAGTCACCATCCGGCCGGGAGGATTGCCGACCATCGTGAACACTGTATCGCAAGAACAGATTGAGCACACCAACGTGGGTCGCGACGCAGGCGATTTACTGAACCGCATCCCAGGCGTCGTGATTGCAAGTCTGAATCAGGGCAACATTGGGACCGGATTGAAAGTGCGCGGCTTCTTTACCCGATCGCACGGCGCGGAGGTTGGGACATACATCGATGGCGAACCGCAGAACGTTCCTTCGGCGGCGGTGCAGGGTAATGGGGTGAATGATATGTCCTGGCTGATCCCGGAACTGATCGATCGGATCGAAGTCGTAAAAGGCCCTTTCTCTCCCTTGGCCGGGGATGAGAACCGCGCAGCCTCGTTATTCCTAACGACCAAAGACGATTCAGCGACTCGCGCCACCCTCAGTTACGGTCGGTTCAACACCACGCGCGAAACCATGGTGTTTTCAAAGACGGTTGGACGCGTTCACTCACTGATTGGAGCGGACTTCTTCAAGACGGATGGATATCGCGATAACTCCGGCGAAATTCGCGGGACAATCTTCGCGAAGGAGACGGTTCGCGCGGCGGGCAGCATTTGGGGAGTTCGGAGCTATTATCAGGGCTCGAATTGGGACGCGCCTGGATTCCTGAGTCTGGCCGCACTTGCCAGCGGCGCAGCAAAGCCAACCGACCGCGATAAATCGACTCCGCCTTTGTTCGGGGACGCGAATCGCACGAATATCACGGTGACCAAGACTCCGGGCGAGGGAGAGAACGGCCTGTATTTGATCGCGTACATGGAACGCTACAACCGGCGGCGTGCATTAGGTGTAAACGCGA
>CAXSIG010000366.1:2218-6060 GCA_964237255.1 uncultured Bryobacteraceae bacterium | reverse complement strand
ATGACGTGGCGACAAAATGCCTACTACAACCCAGGATTGGTCGTTGCCAACGGCACGCACTTTCGCAACACCACGTATAGCTGGCAAGACCACGATTTCACATTATTCCCAGAACGCCGTTATAAGTTGCTCCTCGGCTACGGCAGAAGCACCGAATCCGGCCCAGGCCTTTCCAGCCAGCAGTTCTTTGACGGCCGCGGCGACGTAATTCCGGTGTTCGCGAACATCAAGCGCGAATTCAACACCTACCGCCTTGGCGGTGAGTTCGATTTCCACGGCGTCCGTCTCCATGTCATGCGCCGATGGGAGTTTTACAAGGAGGACACGCCGTACTTTTTGAACACGCCGCTAACCGGCGATAACCCGTCCGACCCCACAACGCTCACCCAGTACTACCGATCCGAGCCCTACCACGGACAGACTCCGGGCTGGCTGGTCAACCTCTTTACGCAGCGCCGCTGGTTTGCGGTAAACGGACGATTCACCTATTCCGGCGGCGACCGAAACTTCATCCTGAACGAAACGGCGCTGGGCACGGACCGTTTCCTCAACAATCAAAATCGTCAAGTCATCGTGTCGGGAACCGCGCGCCGCCCGGTGACCGCGGCAAGCGGCTCCGCTTCCTTCTTTCTTACGCCGAAGTTGACGGTGGTCAATAACTCTTCGTTCTCCAACACGCGCATCGACGGCAACAACTACTTCCAGCAGTTCGATTTCGCAAGCAATACGAACAGCGTCTTGAACTTCCAGTTCCTCGGAATTCGGCTGTTCACAAACTCCACCGACGTCCGCTATCAGTTCACCAAAAAGTTCAGCGCCTATGCCGGATACAACTACTCGTATCGCCTGATCCGATCGATTGAGGACACAGCCGTTCCAGGCGACCCGTTCGATGGCATCGCGGCACAGCAGACCAATCATCTGCACGCCGGAGTCGCAGGCGTGAACTGGAACCCATGGGCGCCGCTCCGCCTTCACGTGGAAGGAGAACTGGGCCGGAACGATAATCCGTTCACCATCGTCAGTGAGCGAAATTACCACGCGATTTCGGCACGCGCCCAGTACCGCAAAAAGAACCTGCAATTGAGCGCGCAATACCGGCAGAACTACAACAACAACTCGGTAACGCTCAGTTCCTATAGCTCCCGCTCGCGCAATTTTACTGGGACGGCATCCTGGTCGGCAAACTCGTGGGTGTCGCTTGATGCGACATACGCCCGGCTGCATCTTGATACTCTGGGCGGGATCGCATTCTTCGCCGGCTCGCCGCGCGCGCAGTTAGTGACAGGCGACCAATCTCTCTACATCAGTAACATTCATTCCGGTACGTTAGGCCTGCGCTTCGGAATCGCGAAAAAGGCCGACCTCTTCGTGGGATACAACATCACACGCGATGTTGGTGACGGTCGCGCAAGTGCCGTGTCGCCCGTAACAATGGTCCCAGTCGACGCGTTACTGTACTCCGTACAAACGTTCACCCTGAGCTACCAATCGCCGCTGGTGCGTGTATCTTACCGATGGAACGAGAAGATTCGATTCAACCTGGGATATCAGTATTACGGATACAAGGAAGACTTCGGTCTATTCAACATCAACGACAATTACCGCGCCAACACCGGATTTGCCAGCGTATTGTGGAGCTTCTAAAAACATGCGCGGGCTCAGTCCGAACTCCGAAAAGCTTTTAGGGCAGATCGGGATGGAGTCCCCAAGTCGCGTAATAAGGAAAGAAGTTGGATAGTTCCACCGGGCACAGTTATTTTCTCGATCGGCTACCGTGAAGAGAACGAATGACGCTGTCATAGGCATCTAGAGAGCAACTATGTCCCGTGCACCCGCGTCGTTTTTCAATTTAGCTTTGCTCGTAGCTGCGCTCTCCAGTACGCCCGCTACATCTCTCGCTCAAGTCCAGACCCGCCGCCCGGACCTTGCCTTCAAGGGCCGCTACCTGGTCGCCATATCGGATACCGATATGCTGCCGTCTGCCTACACTGATGGCCTGCTCGGTCCCTACGCCGGTGCGGACGAGCTCTCCGTGATTCAGTTGGATCAGCCCGCGGGCAAGATGACGAAAGCCACGGTTCCCGTCTCAAATTCCGTGATCGGCCCCCCTTCCTCCGTCGCGCTCACACCGGACGGCCGGTACGCCATAGTCATCGAAACTCGCGGTCCCAGGCCGGATCGTCGTCCGGATGCTTCCCTGAAAGACCTTCCAACAGGCAAGAAAATTTCGCTAGTTGATCTTGCCGATCCCGGACATCCCACCGTAGTCCAGAATGACGATTGCTATGACGATCCGCTGACTGTCTCCATCAGCGCGGATGGCACACTCGCGGCTGTCGTCTTCAAACAGGTTGGACCGAGAAAGCATCCGCTTCTTGCGATTTATTTTCTAAAGAACGGAAGGCTTTCAGGTCCCGCGATTCCAGGTATTCCCGGATTCAATGCAGGCGATTCCTTGGCCAGTGCGGAATTTCATCCGAAACGAAACATACTTGCGCTGCTCTATAACCAGCACCCCAGGTTGTCTGTGGTTCAGGTGAACGCCACCGCTACGAATATTTTGCTCGCACCATGGGGAGCGGCAGTCGACGTAGATAGCAACCCATTTCTAGTTCGCTTCACGCCCAGCGGACGATTCGCCCTCGTGAATGCCATGTTACCGGGAGCCGTCCGCGGTACTGTATCGAGTATCCAGATAGAGCAGACACAAAATCCCGATGGCGTCACACAGCATAGGTTAATCTCCCGCGCGGAGGCGGGCATCCTTCCCGAAGGTCTCGCAATCAGCCCGGATGAGCGCTGGGTTGCGACTACCAACCTGGAACGCTCTACGCCCTCCCTCACAGACCCGGAGCAAGGCTTCTTCGCGTCCGTAACGCTTCTGCGATTCGACTCAACAACGGGCATTATTGGGCGTGTGGGAGACTTCCCGTTCGACGGTAGGATTCCCGAAGCGGTCGTCTTCGACGACTCCAGCCGCTTCCTCGCAGTAACTTGTTTTTCCCATTACGATCCGGCTCAGCCCGGAGGGGCCATAACTTTTTGGCGCCTCGCCGGCGACGCTCAGGATTCACGGCGAGCGGAATTGGTGAAGCTCGACTTCTCCATCCCAGTTGCGCGAGGACCTCAGTCGATGGCGATTGCCCGGTCGAAATGATTCACGCTGTGCGCGCGGTCCCAAAAAGCGGGTGACAGCCTATCGACTGAACCATTTCAATCACTTACACCCGTAAGCGCGAAATGCCGTGCCAGACTGTAATCGCGATGAACACCAACGTAGTTTCTATTGACCAAGCCGCATCAAGCAAAGCGGAACAGAACCGCATGAACGCGGAGAAGTCCACTGGCCCCAAGACCGAAGAAGGAAAGCGCCGGTCCAGCCTGAACGCATTGCGCCACGGCTTTACTTCGCACGTAGTCGTCATGCCCTGGGAAGACCTCGAAGCGTTCAAGGCCTTCGAAGCCAAATGCCACAAAATGTACGCCCCCATTGGCGACCTCAAAAAGGAAGCGACCCAATCGCTCTCCGAATTCCGTTGGCGCATGCGCCGGGTCGGTGCGCTAGAAAGCTCCTTATTCACTCTCGGCCATGAACGCCACGCCGAAGCCATCAACCTGGGCGACGGAGAAAACATGCAGCCCATCCAATCCGGACTAGCCGCCGCGATTACCTTCAAGGTCGATGCCGACACGCTCCTCAAGCTCTCGGTCTACGAACAGCGCCTCTCGAAACAATTTCACGCCGCCGAAGCGAGACTCTTCAAACTCCAATCCGATCGCCGCGACCGCATAGCAACTGAGATCACCGAAGTCGTCCAGGTCCGCAAAGTACACAAACA
>CAXSIG010000366.1:1651-2208 GCA_964237255.1 uncultured Bryobacteraceae bacterium | reverse complement strand
TCTATCCCGCGCAGTTTGGCTTCGTTTCAACACTCCCCGAAATCGAGAAATACGTCCGCAAAACCCGCGCCGTGGAGGGCCGTCTTGACCCGGAACTCGGCTCCGAAACGAAGCGCAATGGATAAAATTCAACCGGCAAAACCGGTGCCCACGCCCGAACTGCGCTCGTGCTAACCGCGGATTACCACTTCGAAATCGCGGTTCTCCCAAGTCCCCGCGCCTTGCCAATAAAAAGTAAACCGACAAGCGCCAGCCGCGTGTTCGGGAATCTCGATGTCCACATAGAAAGCATCGAAAATCGTATCTTTCGATCCCGCCTGCTGCGCGGAAGCCCACTCGTCAAGCGAATATCTCAGTTCGAATCCCGCTTGCGCCAAAACGCGAAGCGTATGCCCCTGAGCCACATTGCCGATCGGACAAGCGAATGACCACATATCCACAAAGGGCCGTTCGCGCTTTTTCTTTAGGTAACGATTCGCCACCTCCGGAATCAAGTCGAAAACCTTGCCATCCCGCGCCGACCGCAACCGCTTCACGTACTCTGCATGCGCCCACAG
>CAXSIG010000366.1:0-1641 GCA_964237255.1 uncultured Bryobacteraceae bacterium | reverse complement strand
GCTTCCGCGTCGAGCTGGTCACCGATGCGGTTCCGAACGCGCGCCAGATGGCGCCGGAGAGCTGGTCACGCACCCCGTTCAGCGAGCCCCGGAGACCGGCCATCGCGTGGGCGGCACCGCCGACCCGGTCGGACGTCCGTTCTTCATGTTCCCATCGGGCGTGCTGACCGCGTCCCAGGATTGCTCCGGAATCAAGTACGTGGGCGTCGCCAAAGTTTCCATCCAACGGATATAACTCCCGGGGTCACGGCCCGCCGCCATCTCATAATGGCCGCGCTCGCCGGTCAGCAACGGCCAGCCGCGCCCTTTCCCGTAACTCTTGTACGGCGATCCATCGTCCTGCTGCCCGTAGCCATCGTTGTTGTAACGCCGCCACATTGTTCCCGATTCGGTCTCCACCTTCAGAACCGCGTCGATTACTTTCAGAGTGTCCACAATGGTCGGATCGTCGGCGGAACGAATGCCGTATCGCACCAGTTCCAGGAAGCCTCCGTCCACAATCTCTTTCGCCTTGAACTGTTTTGGGGCGTCGGGATAGCGGCTCGTCAGTTCCAACATCTCATCGCGTACGTTCTCGGGAGGAACATCGCCAGGTTCGGCCGGCGCGATCCGAACGTAGTGCGATTTCACATCGGGCAAAAGCGTTCCTTCGTGCGTGACCGTCCATCGTTCGATATTGCGCTCGATCCAGTCGGCATACTGTTCAAGAAACACCGCCGGCTCTTCGTGATCATTGGCGCGCGCCGCATCGCCGGCGCAGATCAGCGCTGCAATTACCACAGCGAGTGTGGACGGTGAAAAGCCGCCCGTCTCCTCCCAGCGCTCCTGCTTTGTAATCGGTCCCGATTTCAGCAGAAACCGGACCGCGCGTATTGCCAGTTCCCTTCCGGAAAACTCGCCCAGTAGCGATTCTTTCCATAGCCGATGGTTCAGCAGGATGGGAAACGCGACTTCATCCTGTTGCAAGCCGGTCCAGAACGGATCGCCATCCACCCAGAAGTTCTGGGCAAAGCTCCCGTCGTCCTGTTGGCTGGCCGCCAGGTAGATCAGCGCGCGCAACGGCGTTTCCTGCTTACCGGCTGCAAGCAAACCCATGGCGCTCTGGACCATGTCGCGTGTCCACACCAGGTGGTACCCGCCCGCGCCGTCCTCATCGCCTTTCACGTCCCCCCACGGGATGGCAAGCGAAGCGACCATCGCTCCAGGGTTCAGCTTGTCTTCGTGCGCCAGAAGTAACCGGACACTGGTCTGGTAAAGTCGGCCGCCATCGCCTGACTTCTCATCCAGGGCCTCCACGTTGTTCTTGGTCCTGTTCCACTGGTCCAGGAAATTGTCCCGCTGCGAAGCGTAAGAAGGAGCTAGACTTTGCTTGAGAGTCGCCAAAGCTCTGTGCCGGCTGTCCCCAAAAGCAATCGCCAGCGTAAACTCCTGCGTCTGGCTTAGGTCGATCTCGCCAACCAGCGCGACATTGCCACTTGTGGCACGCTCGAATTCCCACTCCATGGAGTGATGTTGGTGGACATCCGTCCAACCATCGCTCGCGCCAACGTAGCCGACCGACGCTTTCGAAAAAGGGTGACTGGCCGCCATCGCCAGCCAGGTGCCTCGGTTCTGAGCAATCAGCGTTTTTTGTCCCAGAAA
>CAXSIG010000365.1:1823-6063 GCA_964237255.1 uncultured Bryobacteraceae bacterium | reverse complement strand
GGCCGCGTTCAACTGTGCTTCGGCGTCTTCCGTCAGTTCCTGATGCAGCATCATACGCGCGGCGATCAGGTGGGCGCCGGAGGATTCCGGAGGCACCGAGAACATCTTGGCGAACGCTTCCACGGCGTGAGGAATGTCGCGGGTCTTCAGATAACTGTTCGCAAGCATGTATACCGATTCGTTCGTGCTTGGAAGACCTTGAAGAGCGACAATCGCGTCCGCGTACCGGCCCTTCATATAAAGGCTCTGGCCGGTTGCGTAGTCGCTTTCCTGCGCGGCTGCCACAAACAACAGCGCCAGTGTCCACATGTCCTCAGTATAGGGATGCTGATAGTCGCGGGCATGAGCGCGCAAACCGTGAGCCAGTTGGCGCAGGAAGCCGAGGCGCGTGTCCGCTCGAACGATGCGGCAGCGGCGGTGGCACTTCTGGATCGCGCGGCGGCCATGCCTTCCAACACCGCGGTGGATGAAGATCGTATCGGCTTTCTGTACGCGGTGGCGAATCGTCCGGCGGATTCGGTTGCGCATTTTCGAAAGGCGTTATCGATTGACCCCCAAATCGCGTCGGGTCATTATCATCTGGGCGCGGCGCTTTGGTTGGAGGGTGATCGAGCCGGTGCGGTTCCGGAGTTACAAAGGGCTGTCGAACTCGCACCGAAGGATTTCGATTACCGGCTGCGGCTTGGTACCGCCTATCTGGAGTCCACGCGTTATCGGGAGGCTGCCGCCGAATTGAAAACAGCGGTCAAGCTGAACTCGTCGAACGGCTTGGCATGGAATAGTTTAGGGCACGCGCTGCAGCGAACCGGCGATCTGGGTAACGCGGCGGACGCCTACGCAAAAGCGGTAGCGTTCAACCCCTTAGACGATCTGTGGCGCAACGATTATGGTTACGCTCTGGTGGAAACCAGGCGAGCCGACCAGGCCCTCGCCGAGTTCCGCACCATACTGACTCACGACCCAAACAATGTCCGCGTGCGAGTAAACGCCGGCTACGCCTACCTGAAGAAAGGAGATTTCGCGGAGGCGGAGCGTGAGTTTCGAGCGGCGCTTGCCAAGGATGCGGAGTCCGCTTCGGCACATTACAACCTGGGAATCGCGCTTAAGCAACAAGACAAGCTGGAAGTTGCACAGAAGGAGTTCGAATCCGCCGTTCGCATCGAACCGGACCTTGCGGAGGCGCACTACGTTTTAGGCATTACCTATTGGCAACTAGCTAATTTCGAGATGGCGATTGCTCAAATGCGCGAGGCACTTCGTGTGCGCCCCAATTATGCCGAAGCCCACTACATGCTGGGCGCAACGTTGAAACAAAATGGTGACGCCGATGCCGCGATTCCCGAACTGCGCGAGGCCATGCGCCTGGACCCGAATACGCCCGGTCCGCTGAACACTCTTGCGTTGATCCTTCGAGGTAAAGGGCAGAAAGCCGAAAGCGATGACTTGTTCCGCCGGGCCGCGAAGCTAAAACAGAACCGGGAACAACAACTCGGGAATTCGCTAAGCATGGGTATGGAAAATGGAATTTCTATACCTAAATGAGTAAATTTTTATAAAGCTTTTGAATTCTGCGTTAGTTTCTGCACGATGAATATTTTGTTGTATCCAAATATCCGCAAAATCGTCATATAGTGGAAATCGATTATCGAGGTCGTAGACTTCGACAGAGACAAGGGGGAAGTATGCTTTCGTTCCGCTATGTGAGCCGGAATGCGATGTTTGCAGCAGTTCTGCTAACTGCCATGCCTGGGGCGTCATGGGCACAGCAGGTTTATGGAAGTATTTTCGGGACTATTACCGATCCCAGTGGTAGCGCATTACCTAGAGCTACCGTTACCGTCGTCGATCAAACCAAGAACACGCGGACTGACGCTACAACGAACGACTCAGGGAACTTCACGAAAGGCCAGCTAATTCCTGGTACGTACACGGTGGAAGTTTCCGCTACCGGATTCACTCGAAGCGTAATACGGGATATCGCCGTGCAGGTGGATCAGGCGGCGCGTATCGATGTCACGCTTCAGGTGGGAGCGACGACGGAGACGGTGGAAGTAACAGCCGCGCCTCCTACATTGCAGGCGGATCGCGCGGACGTGCAAACCACATTCAGCTCGAAGCAACTGATCGATCTTCCAAGCTTAGGACGTAACGCACAGGCATACGAACTACTGACACCCGGTACGTCGCGCATCGGTTTCGCGCACGCATCCAGCGAAGATCCGCAAGGTAGTGTGCAGATCGAAGTCAACGGCCAGCATTTCAGCGGCACCGGATTCCAACTGGATGGAACGGAAAACCAGGATCCCATTCTGGGCATTACGATTATTAATCCAAATATCGATTCACTGAACGAGACCAAGATCGCGGCGCAGGATTATGACGCGGAGTTTGGATATGTCGGCGCGGGCATTGTAAACAGTTCGACTAAGTCGGGGACGAATCAGTATCACGGCTCCGCTTTCGATTACTTTCGTAACAACTCGCGCGGGTTCAGCGACTTTGGGCGCGATCCGTTTTCCGAGCCGAATGGAGCACCGATCCTTCGCTTCAATCAGTTCGGCGGTTCGATCGGCGGAAAGCTAATTAAGGACAAGCTGTTCTTCTTCGGTGACGCGGAGTTAATTCGCCAGCGCTTTGGTGGTTCCGTTCTTACAACGGTTCCCACCCAAGCCGCGCGTCAGGGCGACTTCAGCCAGTATCTTGCGTTCAACCCGATTAACCAGATTTACGATCCCGCGACCGGGGACCAGGTTACCGGCTTGGGCCGCCAGCCATTTCCGGGCAATCGGATTCCGGCAAATCGCTTGAGTCCGCAAGCACTCAAGATCCTTCAATATTTCCCACTTCCGAATATCAATGGAGTAAGCCCATTCAACAACTACGCCGCATCGGGCGGGGGTTCTTTTGACGCGAATAAGTGGGACACCCGTGAAGACTACTTCCTGAGCCAGAACACTTCCATCTTCGGACGTTACAGCAATCACCAGTTTGAGCGGGGCGCGGTCGGCGCTTTCGGGAACCTGGCCGGCGGGCCGGCTTTTAACTCCGTCAATTTCGCCGGTAATTCGTTCGTCAGAAATCAGAGCATCTCGATCGGTGTTACCCATACCTTCTCCCCCACGTTGATCACGGATTTCCGGTTCGGCTACGTGAAGTATCACGTTCAGACGACTCCGAATGGGTTCGGTACGCAGCCCGCAACGGACGCCGGTATTCCCGGCTTGAATCTGGACAACACGTTCACGTCCGGCCTGCCCTATTTCAATTTCGGTAATCCCGGCGGAGGTTCCGCTTCGAACCTGGGCTACTCGCTGGGCGCGAATCAGTGCAACTGTCCGCTCACGGAAAATGAGGGCCAGTATCAGTTCACCGCGAACGCTACCAAGATTCTGGGTAATCACACTGTAAAGTTCGGAGCGGATATTCGGTATGCGAAGAATCTCCGCGTGCCGAGCGACTCCCATCGCGCGGGCGAACTTACTTTCAATACGGATAATACCGGCATAATTAATTCGATCGGCAACGGAGCTCAGGGCGGGTTGTCCTACGCGACATTCCTCCTGGGTGATGTGACTGGATTTGCCCGCTACGTTAGCACCAGCACGGACGCAGCGGAACGGCAGCGCCGCTGGTTCTTCTACGGTCAGGATTCTTACCGCGTAACGCCGAAACTGACAGTCAACGTCGGCCTTCGCTGGGAGTTGGTGTTCCCGGAGACTGTCAACGGCAAAGGCAACGGCGCGCAGTTGGATCTTAGCACCGGACTCATCAATGTCTTCGGCGTTGGCAATGTATCAGACCACGGGGTTCAGACGATGAATTATCTGAACTTTGCGCCGCGCCTCGGCATCGCTTATCAATACGACCCCAAGACGGTGATTCGCGCGGGTTACGGCTGGTCTTACGAACTCGGTACGTTCGGCGCTACGTTCGGACATAACGTGACGCAGAACCCCCCGGTCCTGTTCAATCAGACTCCCAGCAGTCCGAACGGCCAAGCGTTCCAGACAGTGTTTACTCTGGCGCAGGGTCCTCCCAGCCCCAATGGACTCTTCACCGTTCCTGCGAGCGGCCAGTTTATCCTGCCCGATGGTGTCGGTGCGAAAGCGCGGTCATCCGATGTTCGGCTGCCTCGGGTGGAAGCTTACAACTTAACGGTGGAACGCCAGATCGCGAACAATACTTCGTTGTACGTCGGTTACGTGGGCAATGTAGGACGCCACGTCGGTCCGGGTTCCGG
>CAXSIG010000365.1:0-1813 GCA_964237255.1 uncultured Bryobacteraceae bacterium | reverse complement strand
AACGTGAACCAGGCGGCATTCGTTCCGGGCGTTGCGGATGCGAACACGCTGAAGCCGTTTTACAACAAGCTCGGCGCGAACGGTCAACCGCTTCATTGGACGCAAGGAATCGATCTTTATTGTCAGTGCTTAACGAACGAATACAATTCGCTGCAGGTTCAGTTGAAGCGTAACTTCTCCGGCGGTTATGGAGTGCAATTGAGCTATACGTGGCAGGACGCGGTTTCGGACAATTCCGATTCGTACACCATACTGTATAACCGACCTCTCGGTAGAGGGCGCGAGAATGCGATTGCTGACCACGGTTTGACGGTGGCTCAGAACTACGACGTGCCCTACGGTCGCGGCCGCAAGTATGGCAAGAATTTGAATAGATACCTCGATTACGGAATCGGCGGATGGAGCTTGAGTGGAGTGACCGCGTTCTATAGTGGTCTGCCTTTTACGCCGAATCTGACCGGCTTGTCGAATCGTCCTAACCAAGGTCCGGGCGGACGTCCGGATATCGGTAGCGGCGATCCTTACAACTCGGATGAAAACCGCGACCACTTCCTGGCCATCGGAACGAATGGAGCCATCAACGGCGCTTTTGCGATTCCCGCGGCGAACACGTTCGGTAACTACGGATACAACACGCTTCGTGGCCCGATCTTTATCAACCAGGATCTTTCGGTATCGAAGAACTTCGCGATCAACGAGAAGTTCCGTACTCAGCTTCGCGGCGAGTTCTACAATTTGTTCAACCACGCGAATCTAGGGCTTCCGAATAGCAATGTAAACGGAAGTAACCCCGGCCAGATCACTGGCTTGGCGGCGGGCTACCAGATGCGGCGTTTGCAGTTTGCGCTTCGTTTGGATTTCTAATCAGCAACCGAAAGTAGAATTGGGGGAGGCGCAAGCCTCCCCTTTTTTATGCTCACGCGAAGAAAACTCGTAAAGTCGCTTTGCGCGGCAGTTCCAGTTTTCTCATTCGACCAATTGTTTGCCGCCACGCCGTTAGGGGTAACTTTTAAGAACGTCGCGCGTGAAGCAGGGCTTCACACGAAGACGATTTTCGGGGCCGAGAAGGCGAATAAATATCTTCTGGAAACGACGGGCTGCGGGGTCGCTTTCATCGACTACGACAATGACGGATGGCTCGATCTCTTCTTTGTAAACGGCACTCGATTTCAAACCGAGCAATTAACCGGGCCGAAACCGGTCAGCCGGTTGTACAAGAACAATCGCGACGGCACATTCACGGATGTCACGCTGAAGGCGGGCATTGGGCGTACGGGATGGGGTCAAGGAGTCTGCGTCGGCGATTACAATAACGACGGTCACGAAGATCTGTTCGTCACGTATTGGGGCGACTGCTCGCTCTATCGAAACAACGGGGACGGCACGTTTACCGATGTCGCGGTGAAGGCGGGCGTCACGACTCGGACTACAAACGGTCTCAAGCGCTGGAACACCGGCTGCGCGTTCCTCGATTACGACCGCGACGGCCATCTGGATCTATATGTAGCGAACTATATCGATTTCGATCCAAAGACTGCGCCGCTGCCTGAAAGCGGGCCGTGCCTGTATAAGGGATTGCTGGTGGCATGCGGTCCTCCTGGATTGGCGGGCGGCAAGGACATCCTATTTCACAACAACGGCAATGGCACGTTTACCGACGTGTCCGCGCGCGCGGGAATTTTAAAGAAGCAAGGCACGTACGGGTTGGGCGTACTGGTCGGCGACTTCGATAACGATGGTTGGCCCGATATCTATGTCGCGGATGATTCCAGCCCTTCCGCGCTTTTCCGCAAGAATCATGACGGAACGTTTA
>CAXSIG010000364.1:351-6068 GCA_964237255.1 uncultured Bryobacteraceae bacterium | reverse complement strand
GCAAGCTGTACTTGCTTCCTGAAGAATGACCCTGTTCCGTAATGCAACAGAACCCGTCTAAAGAGGGATACTGCTTGAAAACAGTTCTCACCGCTCGATTCGTCAGCCGCGAAACAGCTGTGAGAAAAATAAGAAACATCGCTGTTTTCAACAAGAAAAACATCCGGACCGGTTGCCCGCCGACATGAAACAAAGTGGTGGAAAAGAATGAACTAAGATCTTCGCCCGCAAAATCCAGGAGATGGGAAAGTTCTTTTCGCTGCCACCAGGAGCCGACGATGACGGTTCCTATGACGGAACTGAGGGCGAGGACGTAAATCTTGTTCGATAACGAGATCCGCAACGGGCTTCCTTTCAAGCAGGTTTCTCAGATTCATTGTTTCAGGTTGTCGTCGCAGCGGTGTACACGCGTCCACTTATCGTTTCAACGGCGTGAGCGTCACCGTAATCACGCGGTAGTACAAATCGGTAAGGCCTTCGTATCCCGACTCCGTTCCCACTGAGATCCAAAGATCGCCACTTGGCGAGGCTGTAATTGCTGATGGATGTTGGTAGGATTTCTTGAGCAAAACCCAGCCGGGGTTGTCGCAAGCGCGGCCGTTGCTAATGTTGTCGACTGTCCCTAAATTGAAGCCGCTGCTCTGCTGATGTCCCTTATCTACATTGATGGAGACATACTGGTCGGCCATCAAAAGAGGAACAGGCTCCAACGTGCTGCCCCCCGCCTTCAGAAATACGCTGTCGCCCTGGCTGCCGCCGATGCCCGGGCAAGACGCTGAATTCGAGGCGAACTCGATATCGAAGTGAAGGGTGTACTGTTGATTGGGAACCACTCCATTAGCTGGAGTCAAGACAGACTTGAGCCCCATAAATAGATCGTCCGAACGATTATTGCCGCAAAGGAAAAAAGAACTCCGGCCTTTGTAATCCTGGGGGAGTTTATTCGGTAAGTTTCGCCGTTCGGCCTGGAAGCGGAAATCCGAGGTTGCCAGACTATAGTCCGTAAACAGCGGCAACATTCCTCCGGACCCGCTGAAGAACTCATAGGTATGCGTGATCGGCGCGGGAGTCTGTGCCGTCAGTGCACACGCCGTCCCCGCCGCAATCATCGCGATCAGCGTGACGCGAAATCGGTAATGTAGCGAATCGTATTTCATGTTCAATGGGCTCCTTGGTACCCGCTTGAGTAGGGGAGAGTAATCTTCCAGAACTGATCACATCGCCGGAGATCGCCGAAGGAACAGGATGCTCCCATCTAATTATTTCTTTTGCATGATCAGTTTCCGATTCCACGATCCCCTATGTCTGTGTGCAACGGACGCGTCGATGTGTGGTGAATCAGACGCGCTTGCGCCGGCGATCTAACCGGTCGCATAACCAATAACTCAAGGAGTAAACTTTTCATGAACACGAACAAAGACTACAACGGTAAGCGCTCTTCCTCAACAGTTCTCAACATCTCTCTTGCCCTGCTGCTCGGCGCATCTTTTTTGGCGGCTCAACAAACGCCCCAAGCCGCTGCCAGAACTTCAACACTGGAATTCTGCAAATCGAGCGGCGGTGAAATTGTCTACCGTCAAGCGGTTTACGGCACGAACGCGTCAGCTTCCAATTGGTTGGTGTTGGCGCCGATTCAAGGCTTTTGCGAATACACGTCCGCAAAAGACGGCTCGACGGTTGGGGTGTTCCTCGAAACGCTAACTACAACGCAGCCGACCCTCGCCGCACTTTCTTACTACTCACAGACAAAACCGTCGCTGACCCCGAATGGCGAAAATCCCGCGTCCCACTACTGCACCCAACTGGGTGGAACCGACGTGTTCGGCGGCATCGGGTTCGCGGGAGGCGGTTGGGTAAACACGTCCGTTCAGACCCAGGTCCGGCAGACGTGCGTGTTTCCGGATTCTTCCGCTATCGATTCATTCGGACTCTTCTACCACTCCGCAGGCATCATTAACGGGATTGATCTCAGCACGGTGTTGCGATACCAGGCTCCGGCTACTAAGTAAACAGTTTCATCAACTCACAAGCCACAGAGGACGAGCGCCATGAATATTTGCAGAGAAAGATCGGCTTTACAGAGCAGCACATCCCTTTTCGAAACCGGGGACGATATGACTCGCACCTTAGTGGCAAACGAGGCGAGCCGATCCCGGAGGGTCGAGCCGGTTGTAAGCAGACGCGCGTTGCTAAAGATTGCGGGTTTTGCGAGTGCCGGCGCCGGATTTGCCGCTGCCGCGGATGCACCGGGATATCAGGTTGGCCAGTTCTTGTTAACAATATCACCCGACTCCGACTTCCCACAGTTGAAGGTTACTCACGCCAGTGAGCCCCAGCGGATCATCTGGCAAAGCGCGCCTTCTTCTCCGTTTCTAATCGGCGGTTATGCGGAAACTGTGATCGAGGAGAATGATACTCCAGCAAGCGGATTCACGATCAACGACAAGAATCTGGTCCGATATGAAACGCAGACGGTATTGACGGTCAGGATGATTTCCGGCGCGCTGGAGCTGTCTGGAACGCTGGAAGGAATGGGAGTCGCTGTCGGTTACAGGATGACGTGGAGCGCGGTCGGCCCCAACCAGTTGCGGTTCTCAGTCGATCTCCCTGGGCCAAACGCAGACAGAATCAATCGCATTTTCCTGCATTACGCCTCCAGCCCCGAGGAGCATTTCTACGGGTTCGGCCAACAGATGACTTACTTCGATCAGAAAGGCCGGCGTCTTCCTATCCTGGTCCAGGAGCATGGCGTGGGGCGGGGTATGCCGATTATCACGCAAATTGTAGAGAAGAAGCTGGGGCCGCGGTCGGCCGGCTCCTGGTACACCACCGAAGTGTCCGTTCCCCAGTACATCACCAGCCAGCAGCGATCGTTGTTCCTGGAAAGCACGGAGTACTGCGTGTTCGATTTGCGTCATCCATCGGAGGTGGAAATTGAAATCTTTGCTTCGGAAGCGACGGGACAGGTGCTTTACGGCACGAATGCGATGGATCTCATCGGCGCCTACACCAATTACAGCGGGCGTATGCGCAAGCTTCCCGACTGGGTGCACGAAGGAGCCATTATCTGCGTGGAGGGTGGGACAGACTATACAAATAAGTTCATCAATCAGCTTGCGGACGCGAAAGTCTCTGTCTCGGCGCTCTGGTTTCAGGACTGGACTGGACAAAACCCGACCGAAGCGGGTATTCAAGTCTGGTGGAATTGGACGATGGATACAACACTGTATTCCAACTGGCAGACTCTCCGTCAGACGATAGCCGACCGGCTCGGCGCTCGCGTCCTACTTTATATCAACCCGTTCCTGACCAAGCAGGACCAACACGACGATCTGTATCAGTACGCCGATCACATGGGATATCTGGTCAAAGATCAAAGTGGGCAGCCATACCCCATTAAGAATTCTTTCTCAGCAGGCCTAGTCGACTTGAGTAATCCCAACGCGTTCGAGTGGTTGAAAAGCTTGATCACGGAGCGAATGATAAACGAGGCGGGAGCTTCAGGTTGGATGGGGGACTTTGGCGAAGGGCTTCCCTTCGATTGCAAGCTTAGTTCCGGCGAAAGCCCGGCTGTGTGGCATAACCGCTACCCTGTGGAGTGGCAGCGACTGCAGAGGGAAGCGACTAAGGGCACTCAGCATGAGAGCGACGCCGTGTTCTGGAACCGTTCCGGCTACAGCCGTAGTCCAGGCGTTTCGACCCTCTTTTGGGTTGGGGACCAGTTGCAGGACTGGAACGGCTATGACGGCTTGAAGAGTGCAATTTCCGGCTCTCTCTCGGGCGGGGTTTCCGGGTTCAGCCTGGTACACAGCGACATTGGAGGTTATGACTCAATCAGCGTTCCGATTGCGGGCAGATCGTTCAATATTCTCGGTCGTACAAAGGAACTGCTGCTGCGCTGGGCGGAGTTCGGCGCATTCTCTCCAGTCATGCGCACGCATCAAGGGATTAATCCGCTTGTTGTACCGCAGATCAATTCCGACGCGGCCACTTTGGCCGCCTTCGCTCGATGTGTGAACATGTACCGGGCGTGGATGCCTTATCGCAAGCAACTTGTTGAAGAAGCCGCTACAACAGGTCATCCGATCATGCGCCACCTCATTCTGCAGTATCCGGACGTTGCGGTGGAGCAGTTGCAGTATCAGTATTTGCTTGGAACCGACATTCTGGTTTGTCCGGTCGCCGACGCACATGCGACGAAAGCAACCGTCTTCATTCCAGAAGGGCAATGGAAGCACATCTGGAGCGGACAGGTCTATGGATCCCGCGCGGGGCAGTGGGTGGACATAGCTGCCCCGATTGGGCAACCGCCGGTGTTCCTCAGAGTCGGCGCTCCAATGCAGAGCGCGCTTGAGGCGGCTTTTGGCAACCTTGAACGGGTCTGATCTTCCTCATTCTTTTTATCTTGGCTGGAATAGGTCATCCTAACGGTTCGTTAAAAATCCGCTGAATTTCGGCCCACGCACCAATCAAGTAGCGTTCCAGTAAGCTGTCCCGGTGATTTTCTTGGGATTAATTCTACGGGTTGGGTCGGTGTAGGTCCATCGAAAGGGCGGGCTGATTTTGAGGGCTCTGGTGCAAACCGGTGATAAGTTCGGGAAGATGAACTAATGATCGGGTTTGTAAGGGGCGGAAGAGTTGTTCAAGGGGCGGCATTTCGACCGGGAGATCGTGGTGTTGTGCGTGCGTTGGTACTTGAGTTTCAAGCTGAGCTATCGCGATCTGGTGGCGATGATGCGAGAGCGCGGCATTGATTTGGCGCACACGACAATTCTGCGATGGGTCCAGCACTACACGCCTGAATTCGAGAAGCGATGGAACCGCTACGCCCGTTCCGTGGGTGGTTCGTGGCGGTGTGACGAGACATATATCAAGGTGAAAGGCGCGTGGGTGTATCTGTATCGAGCGGTTGATAAAATCGGCAAAACCGTTGGATTTTACCTGAGCAGGAATCGCGATGTAAACGCAGCCAAGACCTTTCTGCGCAAAGCGATAAAGGGGCAGCGGATGCCAACGAAGATCACGCTGGATGGATATGCGGCATCGCATCGCGCCGTGGCCGACCTAAAGGGGAACGGCGGATTACCGGCGCGAGTGGTGGTCCGCAGCAACAAGTACTTGAATAACAGGATCGAACAGGACCACCGGCGAATCAAACAACGGATCTACCCGATGCTCGAATTGAAGAGCTTCCGAACTGCGGCCGTTGTGATCAGCGGAATTGAGCTGGCTGAGAAGATCAAGAAAGGGCAGTTCAAAGTCGGAAAGTTAGGTGGACCCGCCGCAACGATCCCAGCAATCTGGCAAGCTGCTCTGGCTGCCTAACAGAAAAGACTACTTCACACCGGATGAAATCCGCCGAGTACGGCCTCGGTGTAGAAGTTGCACCAGAGCCCGTGGAAGGTTCTGTTGCATTACGGAACAAGAGCAATCTTCAGGAGGCAAGTACAGCTTGCCAAATGGAACCATAGGTACGGCCGAAGTTAGCCGGAATGCGGAACTGCCCTTTCATGATTTTCTGCATTAGCTCAACACCCATAAGAACCCGGCGCGCGTTGTAGAAACTTTTGAAGCCCAACATAGGAGCCGTCCTAAACTTAATTCGCCGGTGATCCTGTTCCACCATGTTGTTCAAGTATTTGCAGCTCCGGATCTTGACTGGATTCGCCCATCGGAAAGTTAAATTCATTGCGCATTCCCATCCGGCGCAGGGCTGC
>CAXSIG010000364.1:0-337 GCA_964237255.1 uncultured Bryobacteraceae bacterium | reverse complement strand
AAACCGTCCAGCGTAATGGAGCGCGGCTCGCCATGGTGCTTCAGCGCTTTGCGGAAGAATGCCTTTGCTGCTGTGATATCGCGTGTCCGGCTCAAATAAGATTCGACCGTTTTGCCTTTTTCGTCGACGGCACGGTATAGGTACATCCAGCTGCCGCGCACCTTTACATAGGTCTCGTCGGCACGCCAGATCCTCCCACAGATCTTTCAAAACGTCCCCAGCAAAGTGCGAACTCCTCGGCGTATCGAACTACCCAACGCAAGATGGTGCTCGGAGCGACAAGCACCCCCAACTCCCATGCGATCTCAGCTACGTCCCGATAGCTGAGCTTGAACCG
>CAXSIG010000363.1:0-6069 GCA_964237255.1 uncultured Bryobacteraceae bacterium | reverse complement strand
ACGCTGGATCAAGTGAAGAACATTGCAGCCGGTGGTTCGGCGCGTATTCAGCGCTAGCGCAGATTCCGGTGCAATAGATCAAGGGCTAAGCCATAACACTGCGCCGCAAGCGCGGGGTTGTAGCGAGGCCCTTCGTCGCGTAGAAAGGCATGCGCGGCGTTGAACTCCAGCCACTGGTAGTTTGCGCCCACTTCCTCCAACCGGGCACGAATCGTGGTTCGTCCGTCGAACGGAACGTGTGGGTCTTGACGGCCCCAAATATGAAGCAACTCTCCTCGGATTTCTCCAGCGCGGGCCAGCGAATCGTCTTTTTTCCCGAAGCCTAAGGTTCCGGAATGAACATCGGTAGCGTAAAAACATGCTGCACAAAGCACGTCCGGATTCATCGCCGCCCGGAACGCAAGATGGCCCCCGATACAAATCCCCACTACGCCAAGCTTGCCCGTGCAGTTCGGATGAGACTTTAGAAAATCGAGTGCCGCACGCGCATCATCGTCGAACCCTGCAATCGGCTTCGCAAATTTATGCTCATTACCGATATCCGCTCCCGCTTGATCGTAGGGCAGAACAGTACCGGCAGGCTCCATCTCGTGATAAATCTCCGGGACCGCGACTACATATCCGTGGCCGGCGAACAACGTAGCGGTCCGCTGGATTGGGCCGGTGATTTGGAAGATCTCGGAGTACAGCACCACACCCGGATAGCGCCCCTGGTGATCCGCGGGCCGGAAGATGGCAGTCCGCATTGGACCGGCAGGAGTCGGAAGAAAAGCGGACTCCTCTCTCACTGTCATTACGATTTCTGCTTATGCAGCCGCACCCAGCCCTCTGCCAGGCTCATTCGTCCCACCGGAAGGTCGCCCAAAGGGGGAACGGGTGGCAATTTGATTTCAGCGAAAGTTTGGACGCTCACAAAACCTGCATCATAACCCTGAATCTGGGGCGGAGGCATCAGCACTTGCAAGCCATCCACAGAGGTTGTAGTTAGAATCGGCCCTACAGCGAACACAGGCTCCAGATTCTGAAGAGTTGCGTCCAGGAAATCCTTCGGAACGGTAATTTTCTTGCGGGGTACCACGCCGCAGCTTGCGTACAAACTTCCGCGGATATCAGTGAGGAGAACTACATCCTGAGATACGTCAGGCTGCACGTTGATCACGTTAATTTGATTCAGGACAAAGGGATGCTGGACCGGCATGCCAGCCTGGCTGTTGAAGAATAAACCCTGGCTGACTCCATTCAGGAGAGCTTTATCGGCGGCATCTTTGCTTACGGGCGCGAAGTGCGAGTCGGCCGGTCCATTGCCCGGTTTAAAGATGCCCAGTACGCCGTCGTCCGGACGAGTGACGTCGCCGATTCGAACCGATATGGACGGCATCGCAGGAGGCGTTCCGAGGGGCGGGGTGCCGGCAACGGCGGAAACGGAAGTTGCGGAATTTGTTTGGAGCGCCACGCGCCCCACCATCACCAGGATTGGCTCGCCTAACAAACTCACCTTATGATCGGGCGTGTTTTGCGAACCGCTCAGCGTGGCGCGCACAGCATCAACCGTTCGCATCATGGCCGTCAGGCCGCTTTCATACCATTGCGATGGCGAAGCATTGGCGGGAATAGGGAAACTTTGTTGTGCAATCCCTGCCACCAGTTGACGAAGCGTAAGGTTGTCGATCGTTTGTGTAATGACCGCTGCGGGATCCGTAGTGGTTATGCCGCGGGCCGCGGCCACCCAGGGATACGGAGTGAAACGAACCTGGAGTGTTGCGGCCGCAGCCCCCGCTCCGCCACCGAAGCGCGCCCGGTCGCAACTGATTTGGCCGAGACCTTTTCCGTCCTTATCGAAAACTTCGAGTGAGTGATCGACGAAATCAGGCAGCAGGATCCCGCAAATTGATGTGTGCTGCGAATCGGCTTCTATGTTGCCGGCGTCGGCGGATTGCAGGCGGAAGCTCAATCGCGACCAGAACGGCAAGCGCGGGGTCAGTGTTGTAGAAGGCGCCGCGGCAGCAGGGGATGCCGTCCACTGGCGGGATATGCCGAAGACATCGATCACGCCGAGCTTAGATAGCGTAAGAACGCCTGCGCGGGAACGATAACCGCGCGCGATCAACGCATCGTCAAAGGCACCGTAGGCTGATCCGGGCTGGTTCTGTAACTGGGTATGCACAAGCGGCGCGGACAGAACTTCCTGAGTCTGGAACACATCCGCCGACAGATTATTCGGTGGGGCTTGACGCCGCACCAGAACTCCGCGCGGATCGAGAGACTGCCTTGTGATCAAAGCGCTCGAAAGCACTTTGGAGATCGTCGCCGTTACCCGCGAGCGGTCGTTAAATGTTTCCGTTTGGGCGGCGGGTGGATTGGTCGCGGCGGCGTTTGCCGCGGTCATCTCCACCTGGTCCTCTTCCAACTTCCAGTCGTTCGCCAAGCTGCTATATCCGTACGTGTAGCTGGAGTCGAGAAAGAGGGGGTCCCATGGGTCGCTTAACCACGGTGTAATCGCCACCGGGCTCGGCTGGTCGCCCTTAATCTGAATTTGGTCCAAGGCTTCCAGTTGTTGAGCGGAAAGGCTCGGCAATCGATACAGATAAATCCCTTGGATTGCGGCTTTGAAGTAGCTTTCCGCGGCCGCTCGCGCATTGCCGCTCGCACTCACCGCAGCCATGGATGGTGTGCTCCCCGTGTCCAGCAGCAGCGCCTCATACAACAAGGGAAGGACTATGGAAGGCAAGCTGGCCGCCGCCGAGATGGCGCCGGGATTCGCCATCAACTGGGTTCCCGAAACCGGCGTTCCGCCGTTTGAATACACGGCGGATATCGTGTGGCCCGATGTGCGGCATAACAGCGTTCCGTTCTTGGGATCGAAACGGCCGTCTTCCCCGAACCGATAGGATCGACCAACGTTATTCAGCACGATTTGCGGGCACCACGGACGGTACCATCGCGGCCCTGGTTCGTTGTAGAGATTACTTGCGGTAGGTGTTTCTACGATTGCATCAGTGCCGGAAGTGGAGAGGAAGATTTGCGTTAGCGCGTCATCCCCCGCCGACATATCGATCCACCATCCACCGCCGCTGGTGCTGCTTCCGTCTATCGATGGAGCCAGCCGAAAGGGTTGCGCGTGGGCGCGAGTATCGGAAACCTTTACCAGGCTGGGATGAATGGGAGTTCCCGCCGACTGGGCCGCTGCTTGCGCATCGCTAAAGTCCTGCCGCACCTTCTTCAGCCAAGGTGGAATTCCAGGATTGTTTTCCAGTGGTTGCGTAGTTTGGACGGTTCCTCCACGAACGGGCCAGTGGCCTGAAGATACGACTCCCTCGTTCAGGGTCGTCACCTGGAATTGATTGGTGTAGCTGATTGGAGGAGTACTGATGCGAATCTGCGCGTAATAGGTGCTCTTTCCCGGCACGTCCTGAAAGCTCAGGGCATGGGCCGCTCCCGGCAAATCCAGAATGCCGGCCATCGTGCCTTTCTGGTGATCCAGATCCTGAATCAACATTTCGGCGTAGTCCAATGTTTTCGGATCGATGCTGCCGGCAGTGGTAGCCGCAAGAGCGCGCTTGATGGAGGGATAGACGGAAACTTGACTGATGTCGATCTTCGCCGGAGCCGGAGGCGTAGTTCCTAACGGGATATCCACCACGGAGCCATGACATACGATCTCCACAGGGTTGTCGTTGTTGATGACCAAGCCCGGATCGATATTTACATCCACCTTTCCAAACGAACCCTGAATGAGCTGCATGCTTGCGGTACGCTCCGCTGTTAGGTGGGAAGAGACGGTCGCGTGGGTATCGATAATCGGCTTTTGCGTCTGTTGGGTTACGGTTACCTGTGGCTTCCAGGCGGATACCGCCAACGTTGCCGAGATAGGCGCGTAAATCTGTGAGGACGGTTTATGGTGCTCATACCGAAGCAGCCAATCCGAAATTTGCTTTTCCCGTTTGGCCGTGTTGTACAGTGGGTCGTTTGAAAGTCCGTTGTACCAGCCCACTACTGTATAGCTGACACTGCCGCTGCCGGGCAGTCCCGAAAGATCGTCGTAAAAACCGAACCGGTTGTGCGTGGACGGATAGTAGATTGAAGACGTGATCACAGCATCAAAATCCGCTTTTATGTCTTTGAATAGACCCCATCCCGGGAAGCCGATGTCTTTGGCGGATGGGAGTACGCCCGCGACCGTGTGGATGGAGTTCACGTCGGGTGCGGCAGCCGCCGTCCAGGATTCGAGCGGTGTCGCTTTCGGGATCCGAGACTCCACCACCCAGGCGCGCCAGGTACGGGTGGCGGACGGTGCATTGGCAGCAGGAGGCGGATTGAAACGCGTCACCAGCCATAAGTCAGGGACACCGGGAAAGACGATGGCTTCGTTCGTGGTCCCGCTGCCGGGACTCTGGGCCCGTGTCAAAGCATCGGGCAACGCCCAATGGACGTGAATGCCGGGCTCAAGTTGGGCATCCTGATTAAACGGCTGCCCGCCCAAGCTGGCGACCGGAGTCTTGGTCTTTACAATTTTCGCGACAACGCTGACGGGTATCAGTAACGACGACATAGTTATCCTTTCCCCATGCGGACATTCGATTCCAGCGTTGTGGTGAGCGCCTGCAGATTGAGCGCATTGCCGCTACGCACTCGAAATTCGGAAGGCGGGTAGGTTGAGCCTCTGCTCTCCGGCACCGCGACTGTTTTGCTATTCACCACAAGACTGTTCATAAATTGCTGCACGTACGGTTGTCGCATCAGCTGGATTGCGACGTTCCGCGGAACGTTATTCGGCGCCGCGCCTGCAATCGTGTGAACGGGAACCACTCGTCCCGGATTCAGCGCGACGTTCTGATGAACCGGTGCGCCCGCGTTAGTCAGGCTGCAGTCGTCGGGCTTTCGAAGCTCGTAGTAGTATTGCTTCGTGTTTTCGTCGTATTCCAGGCCAAAGCGAACTCCCACGTGCGGCTCGCGCACTTGTACAAGTTGCGGGGCGCCGCCAAAGATCGCGATGTAAACGTCTTTCGATATCGGTTCGGCACGCAAGACGGGAGCCAGCGGCGCGGTCTTTTCGTCCGTTCCGTTATAGGCGCGGACAATCAGATCCGGCCAACGGCGCACCAGGTCGGAACGGATAAGCATCCCGGTCATGCCCTGGTCCGCGCTCCAGGAGGTTCCAGGAGCCGATGAATTGGCAATGTCCTGCAGCCCTCCGTCCAGGGCAGTCCGGACCAATTGAAGCATCCCAACCGAGTACGTGATGTCTACCGTCCCAGTATTCGCCGCGGAGAAAACGCCATCGATGAGGCGATCCACCCACGTAAGGTCCACGTTGAAGAAGCGAATCGATTCAGCGGGAAGCAGCGCGGCATCCGCAACCAGATAGCTTAGCGGCACTTTACGGAGAAGCCTCAAATCGAGCAGCCAATTGAATAGGCGGTCGGGCATGGTTGCATTGCCCGGCAGGGCGATGCCGCTGGTATCGACGCTTAGGCCGTCGGCGGTGTTGGCAACAGTAAATTGCCCTGCGATTCCGGCAACCTGTGCCGCTCCGGTCTGGACTACGTTCGCTTTAACGTTAAGTGGTGAGTACATGATGTCAGCCCTGGTGGGAAAGAATACCCGCGGTCTTTACTTCCGGAAATTGCAATTCGAGCGTTGCCTCGCTAATCTGCGCTAGGTCGATCTGAGAAATCTGAATCTGGGAACCGACTTGGGCGGCTTGGCTCAGTTGCGCAATGGCGACATTCTGCCAATTGGCCGCTTGCGCCGCGATGCCGCTTACATCGCCGGGGCCCATTACGTTCTGAATTCCAAGCATGCTCTGATTGCCCGCAAACGACCAGGGATTTTGCAGCACCTGATCCACCTTGTTCTCGGCGGGAGAGAACGGGTCCCCTAAATCCATGCCCCAATAGGGCTTTTGAAAGACCTCCGGAATGTTGCTGGTAGCCACAAAGTGTTCGGGTAGTTTGATGAAATCGTGAATGTCGCGCAGGTCTTCGCGAATTCCGGGATCGGCTAGCGCAAGCAGCTTTCCGAGCTCGAAAGCCGTGGCGTTCGAATAATCCAGGGGAGCGTCCGCCGGCT
>CAXSIG010000362.1:4771-6097 GCA_964237255.1 uncultured Bryobacteraceae bacterium | reverse complement strand
GAGCAACTGCCCGCCTGTCTTTAGCCACGCTTTAAGTTGATCGGGCATTGTTGAGTTGTCGCGCTCGAACTTTGCCTCCCATTCGGCATCGTCTGCGGCGTTCTGGATGCCCTGAAGAAGCTCGGCAAGGCGGCCCACGCCATACATGCTTTTGGTTACCTCATCTGCATCGGAAGCTTCTTCTGTCTCGGGCGCAATAGCATCCGCAAGCTTCCAGACATCGAACAGCGCCTCGGGATTGGCCGGCCTGTCAACTAGGCTGATTTCGGTCAGGTTGAGGCCAGTAATCATCGCCTTGTTCGCGGGATCGCGGGTGGTAACGTGGCCTCCAATCGAGAAGCCTTTGTACACGCCCTTCTTGACCTTCTTCCATGCCGCGTCATCTACGACATGAGCCTCAAGCATCAGCCCCTTGTCGTCCATGTGCGCCTTGACAGCGATGCCCACGGCGCTGGGCTGGTGCATCTCGCGGATATTCCCAAACTTCAGCCAGTCAGGAAGCGCGCCCTCCAGCGCCTTGCGTGTGACGACTTCGTTCTGGCTGTCAAGCGCCTCGGTGGAGGCATAACCGGATACGATACGTTCGTCCGCATCGACCTTGGTGAACGGAGCATAAAACTTCATGTCCTGCATGAGGGTCAATCCTTGTGAAAGCCGAACTTCACGGTCGGCGTAATGCGAAAAAGAGGGGCGCCGTTTGCGTCGAGAATTCCGGTCGGCTGTGGGCCGTTATCGGCTTGGTGAACCTCAACGGAATCGCGCATGTGGATCATTGCGCCAATGTCCGAATCCCATGTAGTCACGATGGGCCGGTACTTGCTCATTCGAGGCCTCAGAGATTGACTTCGGGAACGTTCGTACAGACGCAAAGCGGATGGTACGGCGCGCATTGATGCCCGCTCGGAAAATCGGCATCCAGGTCGATTGCGCCGGCCTTGGCATTGGCGTCGCACTGATCGCAGATCATGTGTTCTGAACCAAGAACCGACCGCTTTTTCGACACAACGCCCGACCGCTTCCAGGCGATCAGATTTCCGTTATTGGCGGAAAACGAAAGCTCTGTGCGCGCAATCGTCGTGGCGCGCTCGGGGCTGAACAGTGCCGACTCGCGGATCGCCTTTGCAAGCTGCTGAACCGACTGGCCCTGCTCTTCCGCCTGCTGTACGAGGGCGCGGACACCGTCGCGCGTCGTATCCGTAATGGCCCACTTCGCATCCGGGTTATCGACCAGCTTGCCGTCGATCAGCTTCTTTCCGATCAGTTCGGCAGCGCGCCGGGTCGCAAACTCGACCGCGTCTTCGTTGATCAGAGACGTGATGTTCTTTG
>CAXSIG010000362.1:2013-4761 GCA_964237255.1 uncultured Bryobacteraceae bacterium | reverse complement strand
CACAACGGTAAGTCCCGCATCAGTCTCTGCGGTTGCCGGAGCAGCAGGCAATACCGCCAGCGCATCATGCGCCGCCTCAGTCGTATTCTTCTCAAGAATGGCTGCTACCGACGCATGCAGCGCATCCAAGTCCAGAGCGCCGGACACTTGTGCGCGAGCAAGTTCCTCAGCGGCAGTGCTGAGCGTGTGTTCCGTTCCGGCAATCCTTGCGGCAAGACCATCGCCTTGTCTTCGCAGCGCGGCTGCTACCAGAACGGTAAGCTGTTCCTCGCGACTGTCTGTCGCAGGCTGTTCTTCATCGTCAGCAACGTCGGCGCTCTTGACGATACGCAGCTTGGGCGGCGTGGCTTTACCGGCCTGCGGCTCCGGTTCAGTAACAGGTGCCGTGCTCAACACCTGGGGCGCTGGTTCTGGCGGTGCAAGCGCATCGACAAGCCGCGTGACGGTGTTCCCTGCGGTGATGGTTACCTCGTCACCGTTGTCGATAGGATCAAGCCCAAGCTCGCTTCGAACCTCGTTGCGGGTCTTCAATCCCGCGCCTACATACCCGACATTGACCTGCATGGCCTGGGTCGGGTCCATGGCCTTGTCATCGTTCCAGGTGAACTCAAGATCGGGCGCTCCGAAGTCTTCCGCCAGTACGCGATCGATGAGCGCCTTCACCCAGTTCTGAAGCGGTGCAAGCCCTTCCTGAAGCGCGGCCTGATGAACACTCTCCGCCGTTGCGCGGTTGGTCTGCTTGGTGAACGGCGTCGGAGAAACCGAGAAGGCGTAGCAGATGATCCGAACGAGCCATTCGTCGAAATCGTCCTTGAGCAGCGCCTCTTTCATGAACTGGACGTTCAGTCCGCCTGGAACAAACTTTGCGCCACTACGCTCGGCCAGATTGCCGCGCAACATGTCGTCGAAGATTTCCTGCATCTCGCGAATTTGCTGTGGACGCCAATCCGGAGGGCAGGAAATCAGCGCCTCGGGTATGTTTCCTTCTGTGTTGCCAGACCAAAGCGCCTTTCCGTTGCGGCGAACGTACAGAAACTTGTTTGGAACGCATACGCAGGCAACTGGTGCGTCGTAGTCAACGATCTTGGCGTGCCACCCCGTGGTCGCTTTCATTGTGGCGAAGCTGACAAGATATCCCTGACGCCGATTTACCTCACGCTCTCCAACGAAGCTTTTGCCGGCCGATTTCGTCCAAACCGATGGCGCATATCCGACCTTCTGGCCAACCTCGGTGAGGTGGTCAGCAAAACGCTTGCTGACGGTGAAAGCTTGATGGGTGACTTTGCCGGGTTCAGTGTGTCGCCCGTCGCCAAGGAGATAGCTGTCTAGAAATATTCTTATCTGGCGGGGCGTTGCGTTCCTTATATCGTCGGGAATGAATTTTTCCCAAGACTTCCCAAACTGACGAAGATAATTGGCCACGGCTATTCGGCATACCTCAAATTGGTGGCCGCAATACGTAACGGAGCCAAATAGGCGACTAAGAAGCTCGCGATATGTGTCATGTGATGCGCGACCATTGGGTGGTTGGGCAATAGCGATCCCGCCCTTCTTTCGCAGACTGCCCTGAGCAAGGTACATGCCCATGAAGGCACAATAATCATCCCCGGACATCACGACCTTCTTGGCCTTGTTCGTCCTGGTTTGATCAAACGTGAATACTCGCTCTACGATCTCCTCGCCGCTCCATGTTGAGGTAACCGGCAATCCTGTGTTTCTGGTGCCGTACTTCATCAGCTCTTCAGCCGTGATTACATGCTCAAGTTCAGATCGCGCCCTGTGGGTACCAAGGGCCTTGGGGAAGGAGTTCACTAGCATTCTATGATTCGGTGTCACGAGCACGTCAAGCGACCTGCCGGTGAAGTGAATCATTTTGCCGGAGTAATGCTTGTAGAACGTGTCGTAAGCTTTTTGCCACTCGAAGATGCCGGAACTTATTTGGCGAGTGGCAAACTCGTCATTGGAATTGCATTCGGCGAAACGCAGCCAGCCGCGCCTTGTGAGAACCTCCGTGTCGTCTGAGTAACAAAAGTAATTTAGCTGTGCGACCGACCGGCGGAGCGCGATGTTTACAGTCATCACGACCTGCTCCACCGGCCCGAATCCGTACAGACGATGAATACGCGGATTGCGTGGCAGATAGAGCAACTGATCGGCGGTATAGTCCACAGCCGGCAGACCATGCAGAATCTGTTGATACGCCGGGTCAGGCGGCATTGGCGTCAGGCCGCTGTCGTCGATGACCCGCTTGATCGTTGCGCCATCAACCTGCTGCAAGCCGTAGAGCTTGCCGCCCTTATCTCGGCGGCGATAAACTGCAACCGCGTCCGTGACCAGAAGCTCTTCTGCCAGCTGCCGCAACCACGTTGTCCAGCTATTGTGTCCGTCTGGCTTATGGAAAAACTCCTCAAGCTTTTCGATCCGGCCATCAGTTTCGCGCGAGGCTTTCACATCGCTTGGCTTCATCCCGCTTTTCATGCGCGGCTGAACATTCCACGTCAGCTTCTCCATCTGGTCTTTGCGGGTCTCGATGACCAGGCGAAGGAAGTTACAGTTGTCTGCCAGACCACGTAGCTGCTGAAAACTGATCGCTTCGTCTTGGCGCGGCTGCTGGCGCAGATTGTAGCCGACTGGATAGTCAAGAACGCGACCCTCGGCCTGTTCCTGCGCGACTGGCGCAATTGGCTGTGAAGGCCCAAACCAATCATTGGGGCTGACGCCGGATACCGCGTATCGAACACCCTGCGC
>CAXSIG010000362.1:0-2003 GCA_964237255.1 uncultured Bryobacteraceae bacterium | reverse complement strand
AAGCGAGGGCGAAAGGTTCGTTGCCGTGCCTACGTTCCCGGCAGCATCCTTAATTTTGCTGCCTGTTGCCATTGCTAAGCTCACGGTAGTAATCGAGAATGCCGGTGGTGGACTCGGTAACCATTAACTCCGACAGCATCCAGGTATTGGCATCCGCTCTATCGGGAGATTTAGCGCCTTTGTAACCGGATGTCGAGAACTGAAGCATCTGCCTCTCAAGCTCCGGCATGTGACCGACATGCTTGACTTTTCCCTGAGAATAGAGCGAAGCGACCGGCTCCGCCCGTGCAACCTTGCCTTTGCTGGCGTTCACTTCCTTCACCGGCAAACTCTGGTCAGTCATACGGATCGTGGAAGCGACCAGCGCGCCGCCGAAGTTTTTCTCCGCGACGATGCAGTCTGCCTTCCAGTCGCGATATGCAGCACCTACTTCTCGTCCCCACCCCTCGGGCGAATAACGGCCAGAGCGGTCTTGAAGTACGCGGGCGATACCGTCATGTCCAAGCCCGCCAACGACGATGCCGATTTCATCCGAACGCTTGTCGTCAGGACCGTGACAGCCGGAAGGATCGACCGCGACCACGATGCGCTGGAATGTCTCGATCAGAGCCTTGCGCTCGTCCTCGGTCGACCAGGCTTTTTCCCTACAGCCTTCTATCGTTTCCTTCGTCCAGAGGGGGTTCGATACCTGGCTGCGACACTCGCCTTCCCACACATTGAGATAGGCCTCATAGTCGCGTGCCTTGAGAGCTTCCATCTCAGCCCGAAGTTCATCCGGGAACCATGGATTATCGTGCCAATTGATCTTGACGACGATGCTGCCCGGCTGCGGATGGACAACGAATCTCTGATAGGTCGCGTCCTCCTGAATATCGGGATTGAACGTAACCCAGATTTCCGACCCGGCCTTGCGAATCGTCGGAACCAGGACTGACCAACTATCTTCCGTCGTGGTCTGCGCTTCTTCGACCCAGGCAATGTCGATTCCTTCCATCGACTTGATCTTTGCGACGTTGAGCCGAATGCCCTCGAAAATGAACTCCGCGCCCGTCGCGATACACACGATGGAGCGCTGTTTGATATCGAAGATCGAGTCCAAGCCGAGAAGCTCGATCTGAACTGATAACAGCTTATGAACAGATTCTTCGATGCTGTTCTGGAATTCCCGCGCACAGAGAACGCGGACGTTTCGCGTTGCCGCGAGGGCGATTAATGCTCGCGCCACGCTCCACGATTTAGCGGAGCCGCGCCCGCCGTAGAAAACCTTGTATCGCGACGGCTGAAAAATGCATCCGGCGATCTTGTCAGGAAGTTCCGCCCTGATCTTTAGTGCCGGCTTTGACATGGACGATCTCGATAGCGGTTGGAATCAGAGGCGCGCCATTCTTGCCCGTCATTTCCTGCTTATCGGTAATCAGTCCATGGAGTTTTGCAAGGCCCATGCTTGCGGATACGGCTGCTCCAGCCTGGTCGACTCGATGAGCCAGCATCCGATCTTCCTGAAGTTGTTGGCTGATCGTCTCAAGCGTGATGGCGCATCGTTCGGCTAGTTCGGCCATGCGTTCTGCGACTCCCTGCGCAATATGTTCGCTTGCAAGCAATCTGCTTGCGGCAACATTGATCGTGTTTGTATTACCGGTGTATCCGGCGCGGCGCGCGGCTTCCGAGCCGTTGAACTTCGCGTCGCCACAGTATTCTTCAATGAAGCGTCGCTGCTTGTCAGTAAGAGCCATGCCCTAACGACGCGACTATTCGGCAGGAATCAGGTCGAGATAGATAACATCGCCCGGCTTATACTGGCCGACTACGGCCGGATTGGTTACAGTGATTTCCAGCAATCCCCACGGCGTCCACTCTGAGAAATTGGCATCCTCGCCGTTCGCGCGGCCAGAGCCAACTGCCCGGAACTTGATGGTTTCAGCGCCATCCTGCAAGGTCCGCATGATACTCTCGCACTGGAATTTGCAGCGTGTTTTGACAGACATGGGCATCTCCGGGGAAGG
>CAXSIG010000361.1:754-6100 GCA_964237255.1 uncultured Bryobacteraceae bacterium | reverse complement strand
GACGTGCCGCCCACCCAAGTTGATGTCAAATTTTTCCCATTCGCCGGGTTTTTTAGGAAGTTGCTTTTGGGGGGCTAGGAATCCATAGATGGAGCCCAGACCATTCTCCGGATTATTGTGTCCCGCGGGTTCGTACTCCACTTGTGTTTCGTAGCGTCCTCGCAAGTAGATGCCGCTGTTGCCGTCCTGAGGGCAGTTGAATTCCACGTGCAGTTTGAAATCCTGGAACTTGCGCGTGGTGCGGATATTAGCGCCGGGCGCTTCATTTACCAGTTCGCCGTTGATGGCTTTGTAATGGTTCTCCGGTGGTTTTCCTTGCTCCGTAATCAATGGTTCCCAACCGCTCAGATCCTTTCCGTTAAAGAGCGGCTCGGGCTTGGACCAGCTTGCCGGCGCCTTGCGGTCCAGCTTCGGAGCGCGTTCTCCGGTCAACTTTCCTACTGTGCCATCTTCGCGTGTTTGCTTGCCGGAGAGCTTATCGCCCGATGCCGTGATGTCCCACGTCATCTTGACCTGTTTGCCGAAATATTCCGAACTGTTGAAGGTGACATGGCTGCCATCAATCTTCACGTTTAGAGCGGGGTGTACGGTGGCCACCCTTCCCACAATCCGAACGCTTCCGTCACCCGATACTTCAATCCAGGAGGGATAGGTGGAGCTTGCGGCGGTGATGGTAAGGTCCCACCGCCCAGTTAGCGGGGAGGTCGCAGCCAGGGAAGCCGTGGCAAAAAGCAGCGCGAGAGCGAATCGTTTCATTCCGGCCTCATTGTATCGGATGTCTTTTTAATATCAGTGCATGATCCACCCGCCATCCACGTTTAGCGTCTGGCCGGTAAGTCCGTCGCTCAGCTCGGAAGCAAGGAACAAGCAGGTACGCGCGATATCGAGCGGCAGCAGGCGCCGGCTTTAGACACTGCTGCGCAACAATTTCCTTCAGTGCCTCCTCCGTTTGAACGGCCTTCTCCGCTTCCACAAGGATCGCGCCGGGCGTAATGCAGTTGACGTGAACATTTCGGTCCCCAACTTCACGAGCCGTGGATCGAGTCAGCCCAATCACTCCGCCCTTCGATGCAACATAGTGGGCCAGATTCGCCGTTCCCAGGTGAAACGTCACCGACGAGATATTCACGATCTTGCCGCTGCCGCGCGCGAGCATAGCCGGAAGAACGGCCTTCGTTGTTAAAAACACGCTCTTCAGGTTCACTGCCTGCATATGATCCCACTCGGCCTCCGTGGTATCAAGCAAGGCCCGGCGCGGATAAATGCCGGCGTTATTGATCACAATATCGACAGGCCCCGCTTCCGACACGGCCCGCGCCACCGCAGCTCCGTCGCTCACGTCGCACGCGACGGCCGTCGCGCCAATCTCTTCCGCAACGCGACTATTTCGTTCGCGGTCGCGGTCCAGCAGAAACAAGCTTGCGCCATGTTCGGCGAATAACCGCGCGACTCCTTCGCCGATACCCGTGGCGGAGCCTGTCACTATCGCTATCTTGCCTTTTAGCAGCATTTGTACTCGAATTTAGTTTGCTACACGGAAGTGGGGAATCGCGAAATCGTGCGGGGTGGGTGGATCGGTTCCGCTACGGCTTTCTGGCGATTGATCCCGGTTTGCTGCAAATCAAGCACGGAGCGAAAACTGTGCTGGCAGTGGTCGCAGCTCTCGAGATTTTTCACTTCGCTCAGTCGCAAGTCGCTCTTTACGCGGGGATGAGCGCGGGGTTTCTCATGCAATCCACCGCGGGAAATGCTCGTAAAATGAGGCAGATCACGATGGCGGCGATGGGAATCTCTTCGACGTTGGCTGTGGGTCTGGGCAGTGAATTATCCGGTCAACCCTGGGCGAAACAAGCTCTCCTGGTACTTGCCGCATTCGGGGCTTTTTACGTTCGGCGATGGATTCCGGGAAAGGCTATGTTTCCCGTGTTTGCGTTTGTGTTGACGCTCCTCGCCACGGTGCAGCCCGGAGGAGCGAGCAGCGCGCTGCCCATGATGGGGGCGATATTTACGGGTTTTGTCTCGGCTTTCGCGGTGTACTTTTACGTGCTGCCCGACGAATCCTTACATGCTTTTCGACACGCTTCGAACTTGTTTATTTATCATCTGCGGGAGGCGATGCGAAGTCGTGAAAATATACGGGACGCTTTGCGCGCCATGCACCGCGCCGTAGCTTTCGAAGAAGAGGAGCGAGACCACTTGGGCGCGCATGCCCCTGCGGAATGCGAAGCGGTCCTGACAGTACAGTACGAAGCGCTGCAGGTTTCAACGCTTCTTTTGGACATGGGCAGCGATGGCACGCGGCACGACGAATCGGAGCAATCCGCCGAGCGCTTTTCACGCGATTATCTGAAACAGGTGGCGAGGCAATTGAGGCAAGCGCAATCGCTGATCGCGAATTGAAGGAGACCGCGTGAACGAGACAACGCGGACCGCCGTCCGGGCTGCCGTGGCCGCTGGTCTGGCGATTGCAGCGGCCCCACTTGTCGTCACCCAACGCCCGTACTGGATGATTCTGATTGCGGTTGTCGTGTTGAACGATACCTGGGGATCCAGTCTCCGAAAGACATGGCAGCGCATTGGAATGACCGGCGCGGGGTGTGTGGCTGGATGGGGCTTGCACTACGTATCGGACGGATATGTGGCGGCGGAGCGTGCGCTTCTCTTAACCGCCGTGTTCTTTGCCGCCTTCTTTCGAAAGAGCTCTTATCCCTGGATGACCTTCTTTATCACCGTGTATGTCGCATTCCTCATCACGGTATTGGGGACAGTGGTCCACCAGCTTGATGATTGCGCGCCTGGAAGACACGGTTTTGGGCGGTGTGATCGCAGTTGCGGCGTCCTTGTTGGTCCCCGCTCCCCGCGTAGGAGCACGGGTGGAAGAGGAAATGGCGCGCTTTTGGTCGGACTGCCGCGCACAGGTTGCGCAGGGATTCGAAATTTTGCAATCCGGACCCGATTCGAACGAGGAATGGCGAGAATCCCGGCGCGATCTGCTGCGTCGCGTGGAACAAGCGCAGGTCTGGGCGCGCGAAACCGATTATGAGACGCTGCTGAGATTTCGATCCCTTCGCCGCAATCGTCGGATCTTTCGCAATACCGTGCTGCTTTGCCATCAGTCGCTGGGCTTCAACCGAATGGCGAGGCTGGTCAGCGCACCTCGGCCAAGTATTGATGCGCTACGGAGTAAGACGCTGCGCCGCTTTGACTCGGTGCTAACGGCAAAAGGTCCGGACCAGCCCCTTCCCGAGATTGTCTGGCCGGATGACGGCTCGCCCACGAACTATTTCGGCCGGCGTATCGACAACCTGTTAGTGGAAATATACCGCGATCTCTGAGAGGAATAGCTCCTCCCTCACACAGTAGTCCTCGATTGCGGATATTCGGCACCATTGAGAAGCGAGCGCTTCGTTACGGCGACCCGGTCGAACGCTTACGCTATCTGCGGACCGCGGGCCAACGTCGAGCGCGTGCAGGTCGCCAAGCCGCCGTTGGGGTAAGGGTGATAGTCGCCGCTGCCCTGCTGTCATTCGGGGGACAGTTGGGTAGATCGAAGCCGCCGGCGTTTCCGGTTGCGGCCACGGTTGAGAAATCGTTTTCGGCGCCGACTCCCGATACGCCTTGGACCGTGCAAGAGACGGCATCCCGAGTTTTGTTCAGCAACGGACTGACGGTTCTCCGCGAATACGAGACTTCCTCGCGCAACAGGCGCTATCGGGTTTACGATCGCGATTCACTTACCGTTTCGAACGAAACGTACGACCGTCCGGTTGGAATCGTCTTCCACACCACCGAGAGTGAGATTCTGCCGCTTGAGGCGGCACACAACACCGGGCTGCTCCGCAGCCGCGAAGGCGTTCTGGAACATGTTCGACACGGACGGAGCTATAACTTCGTGATCGATCGTTTCGGACAGGTGTACCGCATTGTCCCGGAAATGCAGATTGCGCTTCATGCCGGGCATTCCGTCTGGGGCTCCGAACGGAACGTCTGGATCGGACTAAACGAAAGCTTCATTGGCGTTTCGTTTGAAGCCCAGAGCGCCGGCGGCTTTGAGCCATCGGCTGCGCAGACACACGCGGGAAAGTTGCTTACAGAAGTACTTCGAGCGCAGTACAAAATCCCAAACGAAAACTGCGTCACGCACGCGCAGGTCTCGGTAAATCCAGACAACATGCGGATGGGCTATCACACCGATTGGGGCAGCAGCTTCCCCTTTGAGGCAGTTGGTCTAAGAAGCGGCTACGATTTGCCCGTGGCATCTATCGAAGTCTTCGGCTTCGAGCATGACGATGCGTTCCTGCAAGCTGCGCAAGGCGTATTGTGGCCTGGCATCCGCACATCGGAAGAACGCTTGGCCATGCGCGCAACCCGCGAAGGCGTCACTCGCAATGAATTTAGAACCCGTTTACAACATCGATTTAAAACACTCAGGAGACAACCACTTGACTAAAGCTATCGGACTTGACCTCGGCACCAGCCGTATTGTAACCGCGCGTCGCAACGGCGACGACTACGCGTACGGAACGGAATTGAACGCCTTCCTCCCGCTGCCCTATTCCAACCTTACCCGCGCGTCGCTGGAGAAGGAGAATGTGCCGCACAAGGTGAACGGCTCGCTGCTGACGGTGTTCGGCAACGAAAGTGAGCGGTTTGCCAACATGTTTCATCTGGAAACGCGACGACCCATGACAAATGGCGTTCTGAATCCCGATGAGCCGGAAGCCGTCACTGTGATGGAACAGATCGTACAGCGCTTAATTCCGGAAAGCGAACGCACCGGCACGCGGCTTTGTTTTAGCGTTCCCGGTGCGCCGGTGGGCACTCCAAACGATTTGACGTACCACGAAAAAACTTTGAAACAGGTACTCGGCAATATGGGCTTTCAGGTGGCGTGCGTCAATGAAGGCTTGGCCGTGGTTCTGGCCGAGTTAGAACAGACGAACTTCACGGGCATTGGAATCAGTTGCGGCGGCGGCATGTGCAATGTATCGCTCGCTTATCTTTCCATGCCGGTATTTAGCTTCAGCGTGCCAAAGGGCGGCGACTTTATCGACCGAAGCGCAGCCAGTGTCGCCGGCGAAGGCGCAACGCGAATCCGAGCGATGAAAGAAGAGACGTTCCACTTCAACGGGTACTTCGCGGACAAGGTGAATCAAGCGCTGACCGTTTACTACGAGGATATGATCGGCTCGGTGATTGCCGGACTGAAAGGCGTGTTGGCCGAATCGCGCAACGTGCCGCGCCTGGATCGCCCGATCCCGCACCCGCAGCGCCTCCTCGGCCGCCATCAGGTCGCGCGTGCGATCGGCGACGTCGATCATGATGGCGCGATCGACTTCGTGACAT
>CAXSIG010000361.1:0-744 GCA_964237255.1 uncultured Bryobacteraceae bacterium | reverse complement strand
TGTCATCGCGGGTGGTAGCGCTTGCCCTAAGGGCTTTCGCGAGCGGTTTGAAACACTTCTGGGCAAAACGCCGCTTCCCATCGCTATTTCCGATATCCGTATGTCCGCCGACCCGTTACACGCCACTGCGAAGGGCGCGCTGGTCTCTGCTTTGGCGGAAATGTAAAAAGACTAGCGCTCCCGCAACAGCTGTGGCGGCCGCAGCAACGGCCATGGCTATTTTCGGGAGCGGATCAGGCACTGCCGGGGGTACGTAACGAATCCCCAATTCGTCGGTCTGCGCGGGCTCCGGAACGTAGCGCCCATACCTTGGCATGGGAAAGTTTCTTCCCAACTCGCGGAGATCTGTCGCGATATGGACGCCGCACATCGGCTTGCCGTGCCCACAGGCAACGATAGCGGGTTGCAGTTTAGACAAAGCCACCACGGATTCCCGGGCTGCCACCCAATCCGGTGTAAACGGCGCGGGCGGGCGAGAAATCTGAGCTTTCTGGGTAGCAAGAGCGGTCCAGGAATCCACGTCAACCGTTGTGAACGCATCACCGGCAAGCAACACGCGCGTGTCGGAATGGAAGAGGCAGACCTGTCCGGGCGCATGTCCCGGCGCAAAATGCCAACTCCATTCCGGGTGGCCTGGTACCTCTCCATCCGGTGGCAGTTCCCGCAGGTGAGGCTGAAGACGTACAGCTTTCGTGGGGAAGAAGCGAGATAGAAAAGCCATTGCTCCACCGATCGTAGGATCTT
>CAXSIG010000360.1:5253-6120 GCA_964237255.1 uncultured Bryobacteraceae bacterium | reverse complement strand
CGCCGGATCTGCAACCGGAACGCGCGTTCACGTCAAATACCGCGCATGCGGCGTTGATTATCCCGGAACATTTCGGCCGCGATCTGGCGCGCGGCGCGGTGTCGCCGGTTCAGATGTTGATCGATGGATCGGATTCCAACACAGCGCGTATTATTTCCGGCGACGCGCAACAGCTTGTCCGAAGCTTCGATGCGGCGCGTTCCGGAGCATTGCGAGCTCAGCCCGTAGTGGCCCAGATTCGTCTTTGGTACAACCCCGGACTTTCCAGCCGCAAGTACTCCGGTCCCGGCGTTTTCGTCCTTGGTCTTTCCATGTTTCCGCCCCTGTTAGCTTCCCTTGCAATGGCCAAGGAAGCCGAGAATAAAACGATTCTTCAGGTCTACGTTTCCAGCATTTCCGCCCATGAATTCTTGCTCGGCAAGATCTTCGCCTTCATGATCGTCGGCCTGGCGGAAAGCATTCCGCTGACCTTCATGCTCTTCACCTACTTCGGGCTGAACTTCGCCGGCGATCCCACGCCATTCATCGTCGCCACGATCTTCTATACGTTCTGCGTTGGCGCGTTCGGGACGCTGATCGGCTCAGCGATCCCCAGCCAAGCCGCCGCAATGCAAGCTGTAGCGTTAGGTGGCTTTCTCCTGGTGTTCCTCTTGGCCGGTTTGATATTCCCCGTTCAGAACATTCCCGCCGGACTCCGCTGGGTATCGAATCTGGTTTGGGGAACCTATTACATCTATGTCGTGCGGGACGCGCTGCTGCAAGGCGGCGGGTGGCCCGCTGTCTGGAGTCGCATCCTCGCTATCGCGGCGATTGGCGGCGTCTTCTACCTACTCGCGTGGCGCAAAATGCGCAGGATGCAGCTCAGCA
>CAXSIG010000360.1:0-5243 GCA_964237255.1 uncultured Bryobacteraceae bacterium | reverse complement strand
CTTCAATTACCGGATTCGCTCTCTCATCAAGAAAGAGTTCGGCCAGATCCGTCGCGACCGCCGCTTGGCGATGTCGATGATTGTTCCGCCCACGCTGCAGATCCTGCTCTTCGGATTTGCGCTGAACTCCACGGTTACCAACATCAAGCTCGGCGTTCTGGATGAAAGCCACACTCCCGAAAGCCGCGAACTAATCGCGACACTGAGCGAGAGCAAAAGCTTCTATCTCCAATCGTCGTACTCGTCCCTCGAACAACTCGGCACCGCGCTCAGCAAGAACGATGTGCAATCGGGCGCGGTGATTCCTTACGACTTCGCGCGCCGGATCAATCGTGGCCAAACCGCCGAAATCCAATTTCTTCTGAATGCGATGGATGCCAATACGGCCACCATCGCCCAAGCGTATGCGCAAGGCGTGCTGGCCACCTATAACGCCTCGCTCGCCGGGGCAGGCGCCCACGCGCAATTTGTCCGAATCGGCGCGCCGGAGCTAAGTCGCAGAGGGCAAGCGACGGTTCAATCGGCTTATCTTTACAATCCGGGATTAGTTAGCTCCTGGTTTACGGTCACGGGCGTCTTCGGACTGCTCTGCATTCTCAATGGATCGCTCGTCTCCTCCGCAGCCATGGTGAAAGAACGCGAACGGGGCACGTTGGAGCAACTCCTGATGTCCCCCGCCAACACGGCGGAGATCATCATCGCGAAAATGGCGCCTCTGTTTTTGCTTCTCTGCATGATGACTCTCATGGCCATGACGCTCATGGTCACGGTGTTTCACGTGCCGTTCCGCGGCAGCTTTCTTCTGGTCTTCAGCGGCGCAGCGCTTTGCGTTCTTTCGGGGATCGGTATCGGAACCGTGATTGCCACCTTCACTCACTCTGCCGCCCAAGCCCAACTCACCAGCTTCTTCGTCAATCCGCCCCTCTCCAGCCTTTCGGGCGCACTCACCCCGGTGGAAGGAATGCCGCACTGGATGCAGCCGCTGGTGAAGTTCAACCCCATTTACCACTTCAGCGTGATCGCGCGCGCGGTGATGTTGAAGGGCAGCGGTTTCGACACGCTGTGGCCCAACTACCTGGCACTCGCCACGTTCACGCTGGTGCTCGTTAGCCTAAGCGTCTGGCGCTTTAGAAAACAACTCGGATAACAGAATACATGCAGCTTTACCGAACTCTCCTCTTTGCCTCTTGGGCATTCGTCGGCTTCGCGCAGCTCGCGCCTACAGGAGCGAGCACACAACAAAGCACCGCGAACCAATTGCCGCTTTCCGGACGCAGTGGGAACGCCGGAACCGCCAACTCCACACAGTTGCCAACGCCGGGCGCAACTACCAGCGTCAACACGGTCAACACCACCGTGCAAAGTTCGGGCGACGTTAGCGGTAGCGTGCGAAGCACCACGGCTCTTCCGTTCTCAGGCAAACTTGGGTTTCGAGAGGCCATTGATCGCGGCTTGCGTTTCAACCTCAGTTCCGTCGGTTTGAGTCAGTCCGTTCGTCAAGCGAAAGGACAAGCTCGTGTCGTGCGCAGCGTTTTACTCCCGAATGTCAGCAGCAGCCTGAGCGAAACCGTGCAGCAGAATAACCTCCAGGCTCTCGGCCTGCGCTTCAGCTCGCCCATCCCAGGCTTTTCGATCCCCAGCATCGTCGGACCTTTCAACTACTTCGACCTCCGCGCGCGCCTTTCGCAAAACCTCGCCGACTACACCGCGGTAAACAATTACCGATCCGCCAAAGCGACAACGGAAGCCAGTGAAAACAACCTCCGCGATGCACGCGACCTGATCGCTCTTGCCGTAGGCGGCGCTTACTTGCAAGTGGCCGCAGCCAAGGCCCGCGTGGAATCGGCCCGTGTCCAAATCCGAACCGCTGAAGCGCAGGATAAACAAGCCTCTGAGCAACGAGCAGCCGGAATCATCGCGCAGACGGACCGCAACCGTACCGAAGTCCAACTCCTCACCAGTCGCCAACGCCTCTCGACGCTGGAAAACGATCTGGCGAAGCAAAAGATCAACCTCGCCCGATTGACCGGACTGCCCGCCACGGAAGCGTACGACATTACCGATGACATTCCGTTCGCCGCCGCCGATCTGCCCACCGTCGACAACGCGGTAGGGCAAGCAATCCGCGGCCGAGCCGATCTGCAAGCGGCCGAATCGCAAATCAAAGCCGCAAACTACACCTACTCCGCGGCAAAAGCGGAACGCTTGCCAACGCTCTCGGTAGCCGCAGATTACGGCGCTATCGGCATTAATCCATCGCAATCCCACGGCACATTTTCAGTAACCGGGACCTTACGCGTCCCCATATGGCAAGGCGGCAGAATCGCGGGAGATATCGAACAAGCCGATGCCGCTCTCTCCCAGCGCCGCGCCGAAGCGGAAGACTTAAAGGGCCGTATCGAAGCCGACATCCGCAATGCTTTTCTCGATCTTCAAACCGCAGCCGCGCAAGTGGAGGTATCGCGCCGCAATCAGGAAGTTAGCCGCCAGACGTTGGACCTGACTCGCCAACGGTTCGAAGCCGGTATCGATGAGAACGTCGTTGTCGTGCAAGCGCAGGAAGCGGTTTCGAACGCCGACCTCGACTACATCAACAGCGTCTTCACGCATAATGTGGCAAAGCTGTCGCTAGCGCGAGCATTAGGCGGCGCACCGGAAAAACTCAGCCAGTTTCTAAGCGTCAAATAAGGCCGAGGCGGAAAGAGAAAATTCACCAGCGTCAAATATCTCGTGCGGTCCGACCTTTTCTAGTCCGGAAATTGTTAAGGTCCAACCTCGCCGTTCCACTGGATCGACAATCCAACAGGCCGACACTCCCCAACGCACATACGAACGGCATTTTTCGACGGCTTCGGATGTTCGGTCGGATGGTGATAGAACTTCAATGCATAGGGTAGGCGGTTCCGCGATGTAAGACACGAGTTCATCATTTTCTTCCCGAAGTACGCAGACATCGGGAATCAGAATCACTTGATCCTCAACGCGTAGATTTTGTTCCGTCCGAACGCGCCGCGACAGTCCATGTATGCTCATCAAGAGAAACGTGAGTCGCGCTTGCAGCGCTGAGTGGTAGTTGCTGCCCATAGCTTTCGGATAGAGTTGTCCGCTGATAAACTCGCACTCCGGCTTGTACGAAGTCTGCAGGTATTCTTCGAGAGAAACAGTCGAAAGCAGAGGCATACTCCAATTTACTCCCAACGCTGCCTTGTAAGCCCTTGTTGACTATTCCATAATATCTTTCCGACTGGCGCCTGAAGCGGCCCGGGAAGGCATTAGTTTCAGCATTGCCGTTGCACCGGATCACGATTGCGCAACAATGTAGAGGTGGAGACCGTCATCGTGCGCGATCCGAAAATTTTATCTGGTGCGCCCACCTTTCGCGGCACGCGAGTCTTTGTGCGTACTCTCTTCGACTATCTCGAAGCGGGTCACAGCCTAGATCGATTCCTGGCTGGATTTCCTTCCGTCAGCCGCGAAATGGCGGTTCAGGTCCTCGAAGAGGCTCAAGAGAGTCTCTTCGCCGGACATGGATGAGAGTGCTTCTAGACGAATGCGTTGACGAATCGTTCCGACACAAACTCGCCAATCACGATTGTCAAACGTGCCGCTTCGCGGGTTTCGTCGGCCTCAGTAATGGCCGACTCCTCGCGGCTGCCGAAAACGCCGGTTTCCACGTACTAGTGACAGTGGATCGCAATATGAGACACCAACAAAATCTTTCTGCCCGTGCGATTTCGATTGTAATTTTGAAGGCACGCACAACCGATATGGATGACCTTTTACCTCTCTTGACGGCACTGCTGTCCACGCTCGATAACCTCGGACCCGGGCAGATTGTGAACGTCGGAGAATGACCGCAGTCTCGTTTGGCCTGCCGTTCCTGTTTTGATCAAAAAGGCCGAGCGCTGAGCAACGCTGCCGTCTTTAACCGGCGATCGATCATGTCCTCAATCTGCCGGATCAAAAACTTTCGCAAATCCGCCGCAGTGTTTTGCTCGAACGGCCCCTCCGAAAACTCAGCGATCGATTGACGCAACATGGATTCCGCAAGGCTCACCGATCCCCCGCTCACGCCCCGCAACTCCGGAAAGATTCCAGCCAAACGAACAGCCCAAAAAGTGAAGTACAAAACGCCCCGCCAAACTGCGCCCTCCGCGCCCGAATGCAGGTGCGCCATCACCGATTCCAGCAAGCGAAAATACCGGTCGTTCGGCTCATTCGCGGGAAGCAGTTGCTCGGACACCTCGGCCATGTAATCGAGCGCGACCCCTGCCCAATAATCCCCCAGCAGCCGAAACTGAGACTGCACCAAATCGCAGCCATCAATCGAAACAAGCTCTCGATTCTCTCGCTGAAAGTAGGAAAGGCGCACCTGAGACAGGCGCTCCAGCGATGCCCCGAATCCGCTCTTCGGACGCCGTGCACGACGAGCCACACCCCGCAATTTCCCGTCCGTCCGCGAAAGAAAACTGACGATCAGATCGGATTCTTTCAGCGGATATGTGAGCAGGACGAAGGCTTCGCTGACGCGAGCGGCCATAGAGCCCTATCGTAACGAGAACGCTCAACGGTTCTCCGGATTGACAAGTAAGTAAGCACTTGCTTACAATCCGATAGTGCCTTCCCGACTCACCGCCGAACAGCGCCGGGAACAACTCCTCGAAGTAGCTATTGACCTCTTCTCCCGCAAAGGGTTCAACGGCGCCACCACGCGCGAAATCGCCCAAGCCGCCGGCGTCACCGAAGCCATCATCTTCCGTCATTTCGCCACAAAAGAAGAGTTGTACGCGGCCATCATCGACCGCAAAGTAAAATCGCCGCTCTTCGAACAGTGGATTTCCGAACTGCGCAGCGCAATGGATTCGAACGACGATGAAGCTGTAGTCCGCCGCCTGACTCACGCGATCGTGACCACGCACAGGGTCGATCCGAAGTTCGAGCGCGTTATGTTGTACGCCGCGCTGGAAGGCAACATTTTCGCGCTTCGGCACATGCATCAAGTCACTGCGGACGTAGTGGGCGAATTTCGCGCCTACTTCGCGCGTCGCGTTCGCGAAGGCTCGTTCGCGCGGATCCATCCGGATATCGCCCTCAACGCGGTAGTCGGCATGGCCTTCCATTACGCGCAAAAGACATATCTTCACGAATACAAAGAAGAGAACTTTTCGGACGAGGAAGCTATGCAGGGCTTCGTTCGCATCGCTCTCACCGGCATCCGCAAAGCATCCGCTCCAGCCCCCAAA
>CAXSIG010000359.1:496-6124 GCA_964237255.1 uncultured Bryobacteraceae bacterium | reverse complement strand
CCGGTCATGCCTCCGGTGCGTTCAGCGGGGATATGGAAATCGGCGAGGGTTCGGATCAAGACTTCTTCCAGGGCGCGTACATAGAGGTGGACGTCGCGCTTCCAATGGTTCAAATCCAGGATCGGATAGCCCACCAACTGCCCCGGACCATGATATGTCACATCGCCGCCGCGGTTTGTTTCTTCGAGAGAGATGCCGGTGCGGGCGAAGACAGCGGGCGAAGCAAGCAGGTTTTCGCGATGCGCGTTGCGGCCCATGGTCACAACATGCGGATGCTCGGCAAAGAGGAGTTGATCGCTAATTACACCCGCTTTCAAATCGGCAACACACTGCTCTTGCATCGCGAGAGCGGAACGCCAATCGATGCGGCCCAGGTCCCGAATTTGAAGCGAACGGCTCAAGCGTTAATGGCCAATCCGTACACGTTCTGGAACGCTTCGCCCACGGCCTCGTAAATGGTGGGATGGGCGTGGATGGTGCTCATCATGGTTTCGACCGTGGCTTCGGCCTCCATGGCGGTAACCGCTTCAGAGACCAGTTCATACGCCTGCGGCCCGATAATGTGAACGCCCAGAATTTCGCCGAATTCCTCATCCGCAATTACTTTGACGAACCCATCGTGACTGCCCAGGATGGTGGCCTTGCTGTTACCGGCGAACGGAAACTTGCCGACCTTCACTTTGTAGCCCTGGGCTTTGGCTTGCGCTTCCGTAAGGCCGACGCTGCCGATGCCGGGTTCGGTGTAAGTCGCGCCGGGAATACGGTTGCGATGAATCGGGGTAACGGGCTTGCCCGCCATATGTCCCACGGCGACCATGCCTTCCGCCGCCGCCGCGTGTGCGAGTTGGGGCATACCGGCTACAATGTCGCCAATGGCGTAAACGCCGGGCTCGCCGGTCTGCATCATTTCGTTTACCTTGACGAAGCCGCGCTCCACCTCAATCTTGGTATTCTCAATCCCGACGTTCACGGTGTTGGGCGCGCGTCCTACGGCGACGAGGAGTTTCTCCGCCGTGACTTCTTCCTGCTTGCCGTTCGCGAGCGTGACGGTCATCTGGATGCCCGCTCCGCCCTTGCGAATGTTCTCGCACTTGGCCCCGGTTTCGACACGAATCTTTTCCTTTTTGAAGACGCGCTCCAGCTCTTTCGAGACTTCTTCGTCTTCCACCGGAACCAGACGCGGGAGCATTTCAAACAAGCTGACTTCCGCGCCGAACTTGCGGAACATGGAGGCAAACTCCACGCCCACCGCGCCCGCGCCGATGATGGCGAGCGATTTCGGGATTGCGGTGAGATTCAGGATTTCGATGTTGGTGAGGAGAAATTCGGGATCGGGCTGCAACCCGGGAATCATGCGGGCCGTCGATCCGGTAGCTAGGAGGATGAACTTCGCGGTGTGAGTATCGACGCCTTTGTCGGTTTTAACTTCCACCTTGCCGCCGCCCTTCAAAGTGGCAAAGCCTTTGATGACTTCCACCTTGTTTTTCTTCATCAGGAACTCGACACCCTTGGCGTGCTTGGTGACGATTTTGTTCTTGCGGTCGATGACTTTTGGGTAATTGAGTTGCGGATTTGTGACCGAGATGCCTTCATCTTCAGCATGTTGAAAATAATTCCAGACATCGGCGGTATGGAGCAGTGCTTTGGTGGGAATGCAACCTACATGGAGGCATGTACCGCCCAGCTTTCCATCCTTCTCCACGATCGCGGTTTTCAAACCATACTGCCCCGCGCGAATCGCGGCAGAGTAGCCTCCAGGCCCACTGCCAATCACAATCAAATCGTATGTCACTACCCACTATTCTACAGTAGGGAGAAGCTGTGAAAGCGATTCCCCTCATTGCGTTAGCGGCACTCCTGCTCCCCGCGCAGACGCCGAAACGAGCGACAAAAGCGGTGGCGAAGTCCCCTGTTGCTCCCGTTGTGAATACGTTTCCGCTTCGCGATATTCAGGTGAAAGGCACCAAGCTTCTTACTCCGGACCAAGTGCGGGAAGTGCTCGCTCTGCCGTTGGGCAAAGAGGCGTCCAAAGAGGACCTGGAGGCTGCGCGCGACCGATTGCTGGCTACCGGGTACTTCGAAACGGTGGCGTTTCAGTACGGGCCGTCGGGTACCGGAAGCTTCGCGGTGTTCGACGTGACCGAAGTGCCATCGGTATATTCCGTGGTCTTCGAAAACCTGCCGATCGCCCCTAAGCTGATCGAAAGAGAGTTGAAAAGCCGGAACGTTTTTTGGGGCGATCAGGTGCCCGGCACGCAGCAGGTAATCGGGATGTATGTGCGGCAGATCGAGCAGATTCTTGCTCTGCATAACCATCCGGACCGGGTGCTTGGGGAGCTGACTCCGGAGGGACAGGGCTTCCACATTCTGTTTCGTTCCGCCGAGCCGCTGCCGCCGGTGGCGTTCGTAACGTTTGCAGGCAACAAAACAATCACCACGATTACGCTGCAGAACGCCATGAACGACGTCGCGTTCGGCGTCCCGTTCAGCCGCGATCATTTTCGCGAATTACTGGATCATCAGATTCGTCCACTGTACGATGCCAAGGGTCTAATTCGGGTAAGCTTTCCGGCGTTCACTACCGAGCCTGCGCCGAAGGTGAAGGGCGTTACTGTGCATGTCACCGTGGACGAGGGGCCGATTTACAAGCTGGGCAAAGTAAAGTTGACCGGCGTGGATTCCGATTACGAAGAGCAGGTAAAGCTGAAACCCGGCGAGCAGGCCAACTTCGATGAGGTGAATGAGAATCTCGGAAACGTTAAGTCGCAACTGAAGCGGAACGGCTATTTGGACGCGGATGGATCGGTGGAGCGCAAGGTCGACGACAAGGCCCTCACGGTAGCCGTCTGACCATAAAGGGCCTGGACTTGAACACTGAGCCCGTGGTTCGTAAAATGTGGGCCACAGAGGCCGGGAAGCCGTTCAACGCTCTGTACCCCGACTACTTTCTGAAGCGCGTTCGTGACGACGGCATCTTCGATGGATTGGGAACTACCAAGTCAGCGACTTCGATCGACGACAAAACGCATGTGGTGGATGTGACGCTTACGTTTGGCTTCAGTCCGAAGCCGACTCCTCAGCGGAAACGCGGACCCGCTTAGTTTCGAAACTTCCATAGGATCTGGCGTAGCATGCCGAGGATGAGCGGAGCATCTCGGTGGGCGAAGTTGGCGCGGCGAAGGAAGCGGCGGACCTTTAGTTCCAATGAATCGGCGACGATCCGGTTGGTGTAGCCGCTCTCCTGAAGCACTTCGAGCAACATGCGGGTCATTTGTTCGGCATCGTTGCCGGAGATGGATTTGCGTTCAGGGGGTACGGACTCGGCCGGAGCTTCGCGCACTACTTCGTAAAGACATACGGCGACCGCCTGGCCCAGATTCATGGACGGAGTCTCCGGGTTGGTGGTGATGTGCGCGAGCGAGTGACAGTAGCTGATCTCATGGTTCGTCAAGCCAAACTTCTCCGAACCGAAGAGGAGAGCGACGGGAGCAAACTGCGCGGCGCGATGGAGTTCGGGACCTGCCGCTTCCAGGCGTACGAGCGGGTGTTCCAATACGCGATGTCCGATGGCCGTGGTCCCGACCACGAGTGTGCAATCGGCAACGGCTTCGGCGACGGTAGGAAAGACTTTCGCGTCGCGCAGTACTTGTGCGCCGCCTACGGCGGAGACGGCTTCGCGGAAGGCAAGGTCAAAGGGATCGACAAGGCGCATTTCGCCGCAGCCGAAATTGGCGACCGCTCGCGCCGCGGCTCCGATATTCAGGGGATTGCGCGGCTGGCATAGCACGACATGAAGGTTGCTCCTATTCTCCACGGCACCCTTTGGTGGGATACGGACAGATTGTCTCGGTCCGAACGGTTTTGCCGTCAACCACCTTTCGCGCGGTGAGGGTAGCGGGTGCTTTGCCCTCTTCTACCCAGTGGACGACGGCGTTCAGGGGGTCGATCTGGTCCGCTCCGGGACCGCCTGTGCAATGGGAAACGCCGGGAAGAAGGAAGAGCCGCGCGGAATCGTCGGTCTTCGTGTGATGGCGGGCATCGCGTTCGCGGACGGCATCGAAGTAGCGAATGGTCTCACCTGGAGGCACAAGCCAGTCGGCCCACCCGTGATACAGGAGCAGCTTACCGTTGTGCTTGCGGTAGCGGTCGAGATCGGGGTCAGTGGCGTTGAGGTCGTGAGCCAGTTTGCGCTCCATGATCTTTGGGTCGCGCGTGAAGTCGAACGTGCGCCAGTCCCAATTGCGGCCGAACACCCAGCGGAAGATCGGGGCGAAGGCTGGCTGTTGCGACGGGGACGGCGGGCCGCCTAAACGGTCCCAACCGAACTCGCTGCCGGGCATGAGCCCGGGATAAACGCCTTCGGGACCCGCGTAAATTTTGCGCACTGCTGCCACTTGCTGCTGCGTGAGTCCCTGTACCGTGGCGGGATCGAAATGGCAGGTTCGCGGGTCTTTAATGACGCCATCCACTGCGCATGCTTTGACGACTGCTTGGGTGAGAAGCTGCACTTTATCGGGCGGCAAATACGATGCGGGATCCCGTTCCACTGCCGCGAAGTTCCACAGAATGCTGATATGTACGCCAGTGCGATTTTGCGCGGGAGCGCCGCTAACGATGCCGTCGTAATCGTCCGGAAATCGCTGGGCTTCGCCCAGGGCCTGCTGCCCGCCGGTGGAGCAGCCGCTGAAGTAGGAGCGCTTCGGGGCAGCGCTGTAATAGGCACGGACGAGTTCTTTCGCAGTCACCGTCATCTCATGCGTGGCGCGGTAGCCCCAGTCGCGCCAACGTTCCGGGCGGTCGACAAATGCCGCGGCGTCGGGAGCCATTCCCATATCGGTATTCGCCACGGCATAACCTTGTCTCAGGCCGCCTATGAGCGCCCCGTAAGAAATTTTTCCGGCGAAGCCGCCGTTTCCCGTGCCTTCGAAGCGGCCGTTCCAGGCTTGCTCTGGGAGCCAGAGCTCGATGCGGATGTCGGAATCCTGACTGGGCCGGGCCGTGATTTCGACACGGCAAAATGCGGGCAGGTCGAGATTCAGGATTGCGCCGCCCACGCCGGGCGGGGTGAACGAACCGGCGGCAACGCGGTCTGCCAGTTCGACTGTCGCGTTCTTTAGTTTCGCGGTGTGCAATGCGGCGCAATCACCCGCAATTAGTCTGGTGCAGAAAAGCGTGAGCAGAACCGGACGCATAGCAGCTATTATCAACTTCATGCCAACGCGATACCTCACGTCCGCTACCTTGATTTTTGTTGGGACTGCCTTGGCCCAGACACCAACGTTCCATCGTGACGTGGAACCGATTCTTCAGGAGCGCTGCCAAAGCTGCCATCGACCAGGCGAAGCGGCGCCTATGTCCCTTCTGAGTTACACCGATGCGCGGCCTTGGGCAAAGGCTATCAAGGAGGCAGTGGTTCTGAGACAAATGCCGCCTTGGCTTGCCGACCCTGCCGTGGGCCACTTTAAGAACGACCGGACGCTTCCCAAGAAGGAAGTCGACACGTTGGTGAAATGGGTGAACGGGGGCGCCCCCGAAGGCAAAACGAAAGACGCGCCCAAGCCTCTCACGTTTGTGGAGGGTTGGGGACTCGGCAAGCCGGACGCTGTGTATCAAATGGCGGAACCGTTC
>CAXSIG010000359.1:0-486 GCA_964237255.1 uncultured Bryobacteraceae bacterium | reverse complement strand
CGTTCGCGGTGCCTGCTACGGGAACTGTGGATTACCAGTGGGTGGTGATCAAGCTGGGGCTAACGGAAGACCGATGGGTTCGAGCTGTGGAGGTTCGCCCGGGCAACCGGAAAGTGGTGCATCATATGGCCGCTTACCTGCGCCCGGCGCGCTCTCGGTGGCTGGCGAACGTTGCGCCGGGAGTTGCAGTGCCGAAAGCGCCCGGTGGTCCGGAGAGTGGAATGTCGGCGGGCATTGTGGGGGAGTACGTGCCGGGACTAGTTCCTGAGACCTATCCGGAAGGAACAGCGATGTTGCTGCCTGCCGGATCCGACATCGTGCTGCAGCTTCACTACACGGCGAACGGGAAGGCGGCGACGGATGTTTCGAAGGTCGGGATTTACTTTGCATCGGGGCCGCCGAGGGAACGGTTCCTTACGCTGGGCGTTGCGAACACGGAGTTTACAATCCCGGCCAACGCGCCGGCGGTGGATGTGAACGCGAAGA
>CAXSIG010000358.1:0-6129 GCA_964237255.1 uncultured Bryobacteraceae bacterium | reverse complement strand
AGATTGCCGTTCAGGATTTCGCTTGGGATCTTGCTGGAAAGGCTGCGGCGAACCTGAACTTTCACCTTGGGATACAAACGGCGGTAGCGCTCGATATGCTGCAACAGGTAAAGCGTGGTGGATTCGTTGGCTCCGATAACAAGACGGCCAGACGAATTATCGCGAAGCTCGGTCAGTGAGTTCTGCAACTCGGCTTGCAAACTTTCGAAGCGGCGGGCGTAATCGAGCACCGCGTGCCCCGCGTCGGTGAGTTGCAGTTCTTTTGCCGACCGATCGATGAGCTTTTCTCCCAGGTCGTTTTCAAGCCGTTGAAGGGCCAGGGAAACAGCCGGCTGAGTTCGATGGAGACGTTCGGCGGCACGGGAGAAACTCTTTTCCGTTGCAATGGTGAGGAACACATGAAGTGGGTACAGTTCCACAAACGGAGTATAGGCGAGACTTATAGGCAACGCAAACAGAATAAATTTGCGTAATGTGGCGTGAGAGCATAATCTGAGGATGGTTATGCAGAATCGCGTCTGGATTTTTGACACCACTTTGCGAGATGGGGAACAGTCGCCGGGATGTAGTATGACCGTCCCGGAGAAGCTGAAGCTCGCTCATAAATTGGCGGAGCTGGGCGTGGATATCATGGAAGCCGGTTTTCCGATTGCGTCCGATGGCGACTTCGAAGCTGTAGACGCGGTCAGCCGTGAGTTCCCGTGGATGCAGGTTGCGGCGTTGGCGCGAGCGACCACCGGGGATGTGGAACGCGCGGCGCAATCGCTAAATAACGCAAAGCGGCCGCGGATTCATACCTTCATTGCAACCAGCGAGATCCACCTGAAGTTTAAGCTGAAGCGATCCCAGCAGCAGGTGCTCGATAGCGCGGTTGCGGCGGTGGAGTTGGCTCGGCGGTATGTGGAAGACGTTGAGTTTTCCGCGGAGGATGGCGCGCGAACAGACCCCGAGTATCTGATTCAAATCTCGAAAGCAGTAGTAGCTGCCGGGGCGCGAACGGTTAACATTCCGGACACCGTCGGTTATTCCACTCCGGAGGAATACGGAGCACTGATTGGGCGCGTAGTGGAGGCGTTGGGAGATACCGCGGTGGTAAGCGTTCACTGCCACGACGATCTGGGCTTGGCCGTCGCAAATTCGTTGGCCGCCGTTCAGGCCGGCGCGCGGCAGGTAGAGTGTACGGTAAACGGGATCGGTGAGCGCGCCGGGAATTGTTCGCTCGAAGAGATTGTAATGGTGATGAAGACCCGGCATGACCGGTATCCATACAAAACCGGCATCCACACGGAGCATCTTTATGGCGCAAGCGCGCTTCTAAGTTCAATCATCAGCTTCGGGCCGCAGCCAAATAAAGCAATCGTCGGGCGAAACGCCTTCGCGCATGAAGCGGGTATTCATCAGGACGGATATCTGAAGGAAAAGACCACATATGAGATCATCGACCCGCAGTCGGTCGGCGTGCCGGAAGGAAGACTGGTGCTCGGCAAACATAGCGGGCGGCATGCGTTGGGCAAGCGCTGCACGGAGTTGAATCTCGAACTCACGCGGGAGGAGTTGGACGAGGTTTATTCCGAGTTCACGGCGCTGGCGGATCGTAAAAAGGGCATCATGGACGAGGAGATTATCGGGTTGATTGCTGGTCTGAAGAATAGGTCAAAAGACAGGGTGGGAGTGGCGGCAAATTGACGTTTCATGTGTTGGTGTTGCCCGGTGACGGAATCGGGCCGGAAGTTACGGCGCAAGCGGTTCGCGTTTTAGAAGCGGTGCTCAAAGGCAGTGGGCACAGCATTGAGTTAAAGGAAGGTTTGTTGGGTGGTATCGCGATTCATAGGACCGGATCGCCGCTTCCGCCCGAAACTTCAGAGTTGGCTGCAAAAGCCGACGCAACGTTGCTGGGCGCAGTGGGCTTGCCTGAGTTCGATAACGCGCCACCGGAGCAGCGTCCCGAGCGCGGATTGCTCGGTATGCGAAAAGCAATGGGAGTCTACGCGAACTTACGTCCGGTTCGCACCTACGCGCCCCTGGTAAATTCTTCGCCATTGAAAAATCATTTGGTGGAGGGAACGGACATGATTATCGTCCGTGAACTGACAGGTGGAATCTACTACGGCACGCCTCGCGGAATCAGCGGTACGGGCGCTGAAGAGCGCGCAGTCAACACGATGGTGTACACGCGGCCTGAAATTGAGCGCGTTGCGCACATGGCGTTTCATCTGGCGCGGAATCGACGAAAGAAAGTGACTTCGGTCGATAAGTCGAATGTGCTGGAGAATTCGCAGCTGTGGCGGCGCGTGGTAATTGAGGTGGCGGCGGAACATCCCGATGTCACGCTCGATCACTTGCTGGTCGATAATTGCGCGATGCAGTTAGTGTTGAATCCGAAACGTTTTGATATCGTGCTGACAGAAAATCTATTCGGCGACATCTTGAGCGATGAAGGCGCCGTCCTCGCCGGATCCATCGGAATGCTGCCGAGTGCATCGTTAGGCGAGAGAAAAGATTCGGGCGTTTGGACCGGGTTGTATGAGCCCGTGCATGGATCGGCCCCGGATATCGCTGGTCAAAACAAGGCGAATCCACTCGGCGCAATCGGCAGTGTTGCCGCAATGCTGGAATACAGCTTTGGATTGATGGACGAATCGCAGCGCGTGAACCGTGCTGTGGAAGCGGTGCTCGAAAATGGAAAAGTCACTGCGGATTTAGGAGGCACGGCCACTACCGAGCAGGTAGGGACCGCGATTATCGAGAGTTTATGAAACCGAGAACCATCATCGAGAAGGTGTGGGACAACCACATAGTCACAGAGCAGCCCGGCGCTCCCACCCTTCTCTACATCGATCTGCACCTGGTGCACGAAGTAACGTCCCCGCAAGCGTTCGCGGGATTGCGGGAGCGCGGTCTGAAAGTGCGGCGTCCCGGTAAAACTTTGGCCACCGCGGACCACAGCATTCCTACCACAGACAGGACGCTGCCGATTGTGGACCAGATCGCGGCAAAACAGTTGGCGCAATTGGAGCAGAACTGTCTCGACTTCGGCATTGAATGCTTCGGAATACATAGCTCGCAGCAGGGGATCGTGCATGTCATCGGGCCGGAGTATGGCGCGACGCAGCCGGGCATGACGGTGGTGTGCGGCGATTCGCATACGGCTACGCATGGTGCGTTCGGAGCACTGGCGTTCGGGATCGGGACGAGCGAAGTGGAACAGGTGCTGGCGACGCAATGCCTGCTGCAGCGGAAGTCGAAGACGTTCGAAGTGCGTGTGGACGGTAGTCTGGCGAATGGCGTCGGGGCGAAGGACATCATCCTGCATTTGATTTCGAAGATCGGAATCGGCGGCGGGACCGGGTGCGTGTTCGAGTATTCGGGTTCGGCTATTCGTGCCCTCACGATGGAACAGCGCATGACTGTCTGCAATATGTCGATCGAGGGAGGAGCTCGGGCGGGCATGATCGCGCCGGACGATACAACCTTTGAGTATTTGACGGGCCGTGAGTTTTGCCCGAAGGGGCCGGCGTGGGACCAAGCGCTGGAACGCTGGCGGCAATTGCCGACCGATGACGGCGCGCAGTTCCATCATACGCTTTCAATCAATGCCGACGAGATCGAGCCAATGATTACTTACGGAACGAATCCGGGAATGGGAATGTCGATCACGTCGCCCCTCCCGGACCCTTCGTCTGTGGGCGATTTGCGGGAGCGCGAGAGTTTAGAGAAGGCGCTACGGTATATGGGATTGGAGGGCGGGAAGCCGTTGCTGGGACATCCCGTGAATGTGGTGTTTATCGGAAGTTGCACTAATTCGCGGATCAGCGATCTCCGAAGCGCGGCAAGCATTCTGAGGGGTCGCAAGGTGAACTCGTCGGTGCGGGTATTGGTGGTCCCGGGATCGCAGGAAGTGAAGCGGCAGGCGGAAGCGGAAGGTCTGCCCGAGGTATTTCGCGCGGCTGGATGCGAGTGGCGGGAACCTGGGTGTTCCATGTGCATCGCGATGAATGGGGACATGTTGCAGCCGGGAGAATATTCGGTGTCGACGAGCAATCGAAACTTCGAAGGCCGGCAGGGTAAGGGCGGGCGTACGTTCCTGGCCAGTCCTTTGACTGCGGCCGCGAGCGCGGTTACTGGCGTGGTAACCGATGTGCGGAGGATGATGTGAAGCCGTTCGTCCCGTTTCAAAGCAAGATGGTGCGGATGGAGTTGAACAACATCGATACGGACCAGATTATTCCGGCGCGCTTCCTGAAGACCACCTCGAAAGAAGGCTTGGATAAGCAATTGTTCAACGACTGGCGTTACCTGCCGGACGGTTCTCCCAACCCGGAATTTATTCATAACAAGCCGGAAGGGCAAGGCAGACAAATTCTGTTGGCAGGAGATAACTTCGGCTGCGGCAGTTCTCGCGAACATGCTCCGTGGGCTCTGACTCAATTTGGATTTCGGGCGGTAATTAGCACCAGCTTTGCCGATATCTTCACGAATAATTCTTTGAAGAATTCTCTGTTACCGTTGATCGTCCCGCCGGACGTTCACTCAGAGTTGTTCGCGTTGGGGGATGATGCTGTATTGGGAATTGATTTGGCTTCGCAAATGTTGACGCTCCCGAACGGCAAGATGGTGGAGTTCCCGGTCGATGCGTTCAGTAAGGCTTGCATGCTGGACGGCGTGGACGAACTGGGGTGGATCTTAAAACAGTCGCCTGCTATCGAACAATACGAAGCGCGCGCAGTTTAGGCTTTTTCGGCTTCCAGTTTGTTGATACGGCGATTTATTGCTTTTGTAAAAGGTTAACGCTCTCCCCACTTCAGCTTCTGCCGTAGCACATCGAAGAACTTCTGCTGAGGTGGACGCACCAGGTGTAACTGGTGCTCCGAATTGCGGCACTCAATGCGGTCGTGCTCATGAAGCGGCTCGCCTACTTGACCGTCAATTGTGAGAAAGCCGGACGTATCTTCAGCTCTGCATACGATGCTAATAACACTCGATGAGTTCACAATTACGGGTCGATTCGTCAAGGTATGCGGGCAAATCGGAGTTATACATGCGGCAGCAACTGTAGGATAGATAATCGGGCCGCCCGCCGATAAAGAATACGCAGTGGATCCCGTCGGCGTCGAAACAATCAATCCGTCCGCTTTATAAGCGCACACGAACATATCGTCGACATAGGCGTCCAGATCGATCATGCGCGCGATAGAAGCCTTTGTGATTACCACATCATTCAGCGCCTCATACGTAGACACGCACTGGCCGTTCCGGATTACATTGATGTGAAGCAGCCGACGCTTCCCAATACGGTGCCCTCCTTCGACGGCTCGCTCAAGTTCGGGGAAGAGTTCTTCCTTCGTAATTGCCGTGAGGAAACCCAGGCCACCAAGATTTACCGCAAATAACGGAATTTCGCGCCCGGCGATAGCGCGCGCGGCGGAAAGCAGCGTTCCATCGCCGCCCATTACGATCACCAAGTCGCATCCTTCCGTAACCGCATCCCGTTCCAGGCCGCCGCTTGCGCCTAAATAAACGCACGTATCGTGGTCACAACGGGTCTGAATGCCATGTTCGCCAAGCCATCCAACCACTCGCGGGACAAGCTCCACAGCCGCGGAAACGTGCGGCTTCGAAAAAATACCGACGGTCCTAATGGTGGGCATAGAGCAGAAACTCCTTATTTCCTTCGGTTCCCAAAATGGGACTAGGCATTAAAACAGTCCTGAAATCTGCTGCCGCAACAGCACCTTCCACTTTCGCGCATGCCTCGGCGTGAAGGGCGGGATCGCGAACGATTCCGCCCTTTCCTACTTGCCCCTTGCCGACCTCAAACTGCGGCTTGACGAGAATCACCATCTGGCCCTCGGGCGTAAGCAGCGGAGTCAGCGCCGGTAACAGGAGAGTCACCGAGATAAAGCTTACGTCGCAGACTAGCAGTTCGACAAGTTCTCCGAAGTCGGCATTTGTTAGTTCCCGCGCATTACGGCGCTCTTGCAGCAGGACACGGGGGTCGGTACGAAGGCGGTAGTCGAGTTGGTTGGTGCCCACATCGACAGCGTGGACACGCAACGCACCATGCTGCAGAAGACAGTCGGTGAACCCGCCCGTCGAAGAACCCACATCGAGACAGACCAAGCCCGATGG
>CAXSIG010000357.1:5865-6147 GCA_964237255.1 uncultured Bryobacteraceae bacterium | reverse complement strand
ACAAGTTCCAGCCCGGACCATTTTGTTACACTTTAACGGCCATCGGCTCATGCACTTCCTGGACCTGAGCGTCATCCTCATTTACCTTCTGGGAGTTACTTGGTTCGGATCGCGGTTTCGGAACAGGCAAGGAACGCTGCAGGACTATTTCCTTGGCGGCCGTCAGGCGCCATGGTGGGCTATCGCGTTATCGATCGTCTCCGCCGAGACCAGCACGCTGACCATCGTGGGAACTCCGGCGTTAGCTTTCGGCGGGAATTTCACCTTTCTGCAGATAGTATT
>CAXSIG010000357.1:5158-5855 GCA_964237255.1 uncultured Bryobacteraceae bacterium | reverse complement strand
ACCTGTTGGCGCGGTTCGTCATTTCGATAGTACTTTTGCCCCACTATTTTGAAGGCGAAATGTTTACCGCGTATGAGCTGATGCAACGGCGCTTCGGCGGATCGGTCCGCCGGGTAACGGCTTCCATCTTCCTCGTCACCAGGTCGCTTGCTGAGGGCGTCCGTGTGTTCGCCATCTCCATCGTAATTTCCATCATCTTGGGAACCGGCGAAATTGCTTCAATTCTGGTCATTGTCAGTTTGACGCTCTTCTATACGTTCGAAGGCGGGATGACTGCGGTGATCTGGACCGACGTAATCCAAATGGCGATGTACGTCCTTGGCGCCGCGGCAAGCTTTTTTGTGATCCTTGGAAAAATTCCCGGCGGTTGGGACCACGTCGCCGCTTCGGCCAGCGCGGCTGGAAAATTCGAAGTCCTCAATTTCAATACCGGCGGTTCCGTGGCTGCATTTTTCGCGAAACCGTACACGTTTTGGGCGGGGGTGATTGGTGGCTGCTTTCTTACGACAGCTAGCCACGGTACGGACCAGTTGATCGTCCAGCGGCTGTTGAGCGCCCGGTCGCTCCGCGATAGCCGGCGGGCTCTTTTTGCGAGTTGGGCCGTAGTGTTTATCCAGTTCACGTTATTTCTCCTGATTGGCGTTCTCCTGTGGGTTTATTACACCGACAACCACCTCCCGCCGCCCAAGCCACCCGA
>CAXSIG010000357.1:1258-5148 GCA_964237255.1 uncultured Bryobacteraceae bacterium | reverse complement strand
GTATCCGAAGTTCGTATGGGACAACCTGCCGCCGGGTATCGCCGGCCTAGTCATGGCCGCGATTCTGGCTGCCGCGATGGCGAACCTGAGCGCTGCACTGAACTCGCTTGCTTCCACAACAGTCGTTGATGTTTTCCGAAGCCGGATTCCGGAACGGCGATTACTGTGGATTGGACGGATTGCGACCGTAGTTTGGGGAGTGGTTCTGGTACTGATCGGCGTAGTGGCAAGCCACTGGGGATCTGTCTTGGAATCCGGCCTCTCCATTGCATCGGTGACCCTTGGCGTATTGCTTGGTGTGTTTTTGCTGGGAACTCTTACCCGCAAGCCGGACCAGAGGGACGCTATTATCGGGGTAATTTTCGGGACCGCGGTCATACTCTACGTGAAATTTCAAACCACCATCGCGTTTACATGGTGGGTACTGATCGGCAGCGCGGCAACGTTTGCCGCCGGACTTCTTGCATCGCTCATTCTTGGAAAACGGAGAACGGCACATGGCTGAACTGAAACGCGTACTCGGACTCTGGAGCGCCGTCTCGATCGTAATCGGGACCGTGATCGGGAGCGGCATTTTCCTGGTGCCTCGAACCATGATCCAGCACGTCGGGACAGTGGAATGGGTATTCGTCGTGTGGGTTGTTGGTGGAGTGCTGTCGATGGCGGGCGCGCTTACCTATGCGGAGCTTGCAGCGATGCTGCCGGAGGCGGGAGGGGAATACGCGTTCCTGAATGAAGCATATGGGCCGCTGTGGGGCTATTTATACGGGTGGACGCAGATGTGGGTCGCAAAGAGCGGCTCCATTGCGACGCTCGCTACCGGATTTTTCCTTTACCTTGCTAATTTCTGGCCCGGATTGGAACAGGTGTGGCTGAAAATTCCATTTGTGGGGGAGGGCGGCGCGCCGCTTGAAGTCCGTGCCGGTCAGTTTTTCGCAATTTGTCTGATTATGGGTCTTGGCATTCTGAATTACTTTGGCGTTCGGCTTGGAGGCAACGTTCAAGTTGCCGTCACGGTGGCGAAAGTCGCTCTGATTGCCTTTGTGATTTTTGCCGGCCTGTTTTTCGCTCCCGCGGTGCAGGCAACAGCGGGCCCCTCACCTGCAGCAGCTGGTTTGACCATTACCGGATTCGTGGCGGCACTGGTAGCCGCCTTATGGGCCTACGATGGCTGGAATAACGTCAGCATGGTTTCCTCTGAGATCGTGAACCCACAGCGCAATTTGCCGCTCTCACTTATCGGCGGAACGGGTGCGGTAATCGTGATCTATATGCTGGCGAATTGGGCTTACTTCCACGTCCTCTCCGCCGCAGAGGTTGGTACTACCAGCCGCGTAGCTGCGGAAATGATGCGACGCATATTGGGCGCCCCCGGCGCGAATGCCGTGTCTATTGCGGCAATGATCTCCATTTTTGCTGCTCTGAACGGTAGTATTTTGACGGGTTCGCGTGTCCCCTATGCCATGGCGCGCGATGGAGTGTTCTTCCGGAGTTTTGCGCGTGTCCATCCGGCTTTTCACACGCCCGGCACTTCGATACTCGGCCTAAGTGCCTGGTCCGCCATTGTGGTTTTATCCGGACGTTACGATCAGTTGCTCACGTTCGTCATTTTCGCGAGCTGGCTTCTATATGGCATGACCACTGCAACCGTATTTGTACTCCGAAGCAAGCGACCCGATTTGCACCGCCCCTACCGGACACTGGGTTATCCCGTAATACCGGCTCTTTTCGTGTTGGCGGCGCTCCTGATCGAAACGGTAACGCTGATTAATTCTCCGCGAGAAAGCATCTTAGGTCTGGTGCTAATAGCGATTGGTGTGCCGTTTTATTGGATATGGCGGCGCAATACCTATCGTAAATACTAGTAATTTCAAAACATTAAGTGTAAAACAGTACTAAGGGTGTTCCCTAATGGTAGCATATTCAGTACAGCCTTGTTCCATAGACAGAACTATTTGCTTGCAAACTCCGGAAATTCGCGTTAATTCTTTATTTGAAGCCAATTTTTTGGGTTGTGGTTCCGGTTTCAGAACACTTCGGGGAGGAGACACAAGTATGGACGTAACGAAAATCCTGGCTGATCTTCGGCAGGAGCGAGAGCAATTAGAGGAAGCGATCCTAAGCTTGGAACGTTTAGCGTTAGGACGAGGCAAGCGCCGCGGCCGTCCGCCCGCTTGGATGAACGAAACAAAGAAGCGCGGCCGGCCCGTGGGTTCTAAGAATAAATCGACCCTTGCGAAAGCAGCGCCTGCTGGGGCTTAGACGTCGAGCTTAGCGGTAAAGCAGGTATTTGCTTCGAATTGCCTGGAAACGCTTCAGCGCATCGTCCTGCCGCGCTAAGATCCGCGCGGTAGGTTGGCTTTCGGAAACTTCACGGATCAAGGCCGAATTGCCAATTAGTTTCAGGTTGATTTTCCAGTCCATCTTGCTCGGGTAAAGCTTCTGGAGCGCGGACATAAGTTCTACTCCAAAACGCCCGGCGTCGAAGGCGTTGCGATCCGTAACATGGAACCGAACTCCCTCCAGTTTCTTGCCAGCCAACATGCCCGATTCCGGTTGGAATACCACCGGATAACTCCTTATCCCCGGAATGGATCGGCGGTCTAACTCACGGCTGAAATCAGTCCCCTTCATAAACTCCGCGCCCACCATTTCGAACGGCGAATCCGTTCCACGGCCTACCGAGTAGTTCTTCGAATATTCCAGCATCGCCACCGCCGGATACAGGACTGCTTCATTCAGGTTGCGAATGTTTGGCGACGGATTTACCCACGGCAGACCCGTCATGTCGAACCACTCTTTACGCTGCCATCCTTCCATTTTCACAACCGTTAATTGCGCTCCCCAGCCGTTTTCGGAATTGATCAAGGTAGCCAATTCGCCGATTGTCATACCGTGGCGGAGCGGCATGGGAAAGGTGCCGATGAAGGACAACTGGTCCCGATCGAGCATTGGTCCTTCTACGTGGGTTCCCGTAATCGGGTTTGGACGGTCAAGAACGTAGAACGGTAATTTGGCTTTGGCCGCTTCCTCCATCGCGTTTGCCATAGTGGACGTGTACGTGTAGAACCGAGCCCCTACATCGGCTATATCGAAGACCAAGGCATCGACGCCCTTCAGCATTTCCGGTGTTGGTCGTCGCGTTTTGCCCTCATATAAACTCCAAACCTGAATACCGGTGAGAGAGTCTTTCGTGCTCACTACATTGAGTTGATCTTCGGCACCGATAAATCCATGTTCCGGTGAGAAAAGCGCTGCGATGTTTACCCCTGCCGCTCGCATAATGTCGATATTTCGATTGCGGCGGCGATCTACACCCGTATGGTTCGTGATTAAACCGATTCGCTTTCCCTTAAGGGGTGCAAATCCCTGCGCCTCCAAAACATCTAAGCCGGTTATTACCGGCGGAAATGGCGGATTCCCTTGCTGAACCTGTGCCGCAACAATCGTCGCAATACGTCCCCGTAGCGAGGTAATCGCCTTCCCGCGCACCGGATGGACGGAATTCGCCAGCAAAATCACATAAGTCTGCGACGCCGGATCGAGCCACAGCGACGTTCCCGTGAATCCAGTGTGTCCATACGACGTACCGGCTGGAAACAACTCGCCGCGATTTCCCGACAACGGCGAATCGATATCCCAACCTAATCCGCGTAACACCGGTTGATTTAGCGGTGTTTGCGGCGACGTGAACTTCGCGACGGTCGCAGGCTGGAGGACGCGCGTTCCGTCCGGACCTATTCCTAAGTTCAACATCATCTGGCAAAACTTCGCTAAATCGAGCGCCGTTGAAAATAAGCCCGCATGTCCCGCAACGCCGCCCATGTATCGAGATGTCGGGTCATGCACGATTCCGAGAAGGATAGTGCCATCCGGATTTCGTTCGGTTG
>CAXSIG010000357.1:0-1243 GCA_964237255.1 uncultured Bryobacteraceae bacterium | reverse complement strand
CAGGGAGCGGGCGGTTGAAACCTGGTTTCGTCCATGTGAAGTGGAGCGAAGATGCGGTCATGGGCAAAATCCGGAAGCGGTTGGCCGGACACGCGGCGCACAATTTCCCCGAGCAGGATAAAGTTTATATCGCTGTAGACGAACTTCGCTTCGGGCGGCCCGGCTGGTTTGTCGTGCAGCGCTTTTTCGATTCCCGTTTGGTATCCACTCCATTCGGGAACTAAATCCAGATCCGGACGTAGGCCGGAGAAATGAATCATCAGGTCACGAACGGTGATATCGCTGGTGCCGTTCTGAAATTCCGGTAAATACTCGGTGACTTTATCTGCCAGTCGGATCTTTCCTTCCTCGAACAGACGCATCAGGCTCGACGTAGTAGCGACCACTTTTGTCAGCGAGGCGCAATCGAAGACGGTGTCCATGGTCATCGGTTCGCGGGCCGGAAAAAGCGCGCGATTGCCGTAAGCTTTCCGGTATACAATTTGGCCATTGTGGCCAACTACCAGCACCGCGCCGGGAATCTTTCCTTGGGTGACGGCCTCATTGATGGCGCTATCGAGGGCGGGACCGGCTTCCCATGTTTGGCCAAGCAAGCTACCGCAAAAAAAAGTCGCAATGGCGAGAAAATGCGCAGGCGTTACCGAACCCATATGTCACTTAGAACATAGCATCTGACCTACTTCTACAACCTAGCCGCGCGTGAAGGAGATAATGTCGATTCCAATCCGTCTCACTCTTTTTATTTGGTCCGTCACCTTCCAATTAGTCAGCCCTGAGTCCTCCCTCGCTCAAACCGCGGCTTCGCCTCGATTCGAGGTCGCTTCTGTAAAACCTTCTTCACCGTCCAGCAATGGGATCCGGTCCCCGATTAAAAGGGATGCGGAGAGAATTGCATACAACGGCTTGTCGCCAAAGATTCTGGTGCAACTCGCCTATGGCGCGCCGGAATGGGGCGTTTTGGGAGCACCTAAGTGGTTCGATTCCGATCAGTACGATATTGAGGCCAAGTTGCCGCCTAACTCGTCCGACGCACAAGTCGCACTAATGCTTCAAACATTGCTGGCCGAACGATTTCACCTCACAATCCAACATCAATCCCGGCGGCTGTCCGTGTATCTCTTAACAATCGCAAAAGGCGGTCCGAAGCTTAAGCCAGGTGATTCGGAAGAGCAATGGACCGGTGGAAGAATGAAAGGAGGAATTTTTCGGGGAAGGTTGGAATTACACCAAATTACAGCGACGG
>CAXSIG010000356.1:0-6152 GCA_964237255.1 uncultured Bryobacteraceae bacterium | reverse complement strand
ATCCGTACACCGAACCACATCGCCCTGAGAAAATTCTCTACGCGTCCCTCTATGTCGATGTGAAGCCTTCGTTCATCGTCGATATCTCCAGCCAATTCGAACGTCGCATGGAAGCGTTGTTCTGCTACCGGTCTCAATATGGTGCAACGGTGGAAGGTCAAAACCTCTTCCCCGACGAAGCCGAAATTCGCGAAAGGCTCAGTGGGGTCGCGCGCCATTACGGCAATCTGATCGGCGTCCGCTACGGCGAACCGTTCGTCGTCAAGGAAGCGATGCGCGTCGATGACGTGATGGCGATGGGCGTGCGAAGTCTTTAATATGAGCGAACTTCGTTGGCACCCCATCCTGTCCGAGTGGGTCGCCGTAGCCTCCAACCGCCAGGACCGCCCCCAGATGCCGAAGGATTACTGCCCCTTTGATCCCGGCTCCGGCAAGGTTCCCGACCATTTCGACGTCCTGCTCTACCCGAACGATTTTCCCGCATTCTCGCCCGAAGCGGAGCCTTTCGATCCCACCCACTCCGCCGATCTCTTCGGCACAACCGGTGCGCGCGGCGCCTGCGATGTCGTTATTTACTCGCCGGATCACAACAAACTTCCTTCGCAGCTCCCCGCCGAACATTGGCGCAAAGTTGTCGATCTCTGGACGTCACGTTCCCAAGAGCTCTTCGCGAATCCCGATATCCAACTGGTTTATATTTTCGAAAACACCGGTGCCGCGATTGGTGTCACCATGCCGCATCCGCACGGCCAAATTTACTCGTTCCCGTTCATCCCGCCTTATGTGGAACGCGAACTGAAATCCGCGTCGGACTACTTCGCATTGCGAGGCGAAAACATCTACGGCAACGTACTGGAAGGCGAGAAGGCTGATGGCCGTCGTGTTGTCTCGGAAAACGAACACTTCACGGCGTTCGTTCCTTTCGCGGCAAGATTTCCTTCCGAAATTCAAATTTACGCAGCCCGGCAAGTAGAAAAGCTGGCCGACTTGACGGACGAAGAAAAAACCGCGCTAGCCGACCTTCTCCACATCGTCCGCCGCAAGTACGACGCGCTGTACAAGCAACCCATGCCCCTCATCATGGTGGTCCGTCAAGCGCCCGCAAAAGGCGAACACCCCTACTTCCGCTTTCCCATTGAATTCTTCCCCATCCAGCGCAGCGCCACCAAAATCAAATTCTTGGCAGGCGTGGAAACAGGAGCTGGCACCTTCCTGGCTGATACGATTCCGGAAGTGCAAGCCGCCGATTTGCGCGCTGCCAATTAGCGGGAGGTTGTAGTGGGTGTCGCCGCCCGAACGAATGTATAAGCGTGGCGAAAAGTAAACGGCTGTCCGGCAGGTGCAGTCTCTCGTTGAATCTCTAAAATGTTTCTTCCGATCCGCATGGTCGTTCTCACCGTCACCGGCGCGTCATTTTCCGTTCCGGTGCCCGTGAGTGTCAGCGATCCTCGTCCCTCACGGAGCCTGCCCAGACCCTCAACGTTAGAGACCTCTTCGGTCTTGTTGCCCTCGCCTACAGTCACATAACGATTGGCGCTCGCGTCGATCGTCACCGTCGATTTCTCCGTCACCGTCTTAGTCGGCCCATCGTCATATACATACTGAAACAGAAGATTGACTCCAGCCATCTCCACACGTAACCATGTGGGCAGCTTCACCCGTTTTAGCGACGTGGCCGCTTCCGAGTAGTCGCGATACTCCAACGTTCCCACCCAGGAACCGGACAGCGCATTTTGTAAAGCGCTTACCGCACCAGGCTGTGTTGCCGCAGATGTCGACCCGGAAGCGCTCTGCCCGTTCGTAAGTACTTCGTCCAAAGTATCCGCCAGAATGAAATTGTCGAAGTAAATGGAATCCGTTGACGGCTTGTGCGGGCTGCGATGGATCCCCGGCTGGCAAAAATAAACGCTCTCCGGCCCTTTCGTCTTCAGCTTCTTGTCCAGCACCAGAGCGCCATCGAACCACAGCCGGGTATTCCCTTTCGTCGCGTCCTCGGACCAATGAATATGCATGGTGAGTCGATGCCACTTGCCGGTCGAAAAATCGGCGCTCCATTCCGTACCGTTGCGCCCCAGATTTCCCGTGCCGTACTTGATCAGCGTTCCACCGCCGTCCCTCGGCTCCACCCACCAAGTCATCACGTTGTCGTATTTCGGCGGCGGATTGCCTTCCCAATAAAAGAAGTTATCGCGATCTTTCGGCGCATCGGCCATGTACAAAGAGAACGACATGTAAGTATCGGAACCTTCTTCGACAGTAATCCTGGGTCCACCAATCTGCGCCCGCAATTGTTGCGCGTTAAACACGCCGTCTTCATGAATGGTGAACTTTGCCGCGTACTTGCCTTCCTGAACAACGTCCGTCACGATTTGAATGTTCCGCGCCGTCGCATTCTGCCCGCGAGTCCCAGTCTGGCTCCATTGGCTCAGGTCGCCGGTTTCGAAATCCGCCTTGAACAAAATTTTAGGGAAAGCAGGGATTCCAAGAAGGGCAAGCAGCAGGCAAGTTCGAATCATCTTGTCTCGATTCTCCCTCGACTACGTCCACAGGCGAACCAGAAAACGCTCGCCATCCTCGATCAAGTCCGGCTCGGTATTGTTGTGCGCCCTCATACCTTGGATAATCTGGCGCGGTACCCCCATGCCCATATGCTCCAGATATCCGTAGTCCCGCATGACGTCCTTCAATAACTCATTGCGAGCGGCGCGGCAGCCGGTTCGCATGCGTTCCGGAGTAATGCCGTTCGGCAACCGCCCCGGAGAGATAATTTCCAAACGGTTCGAATAAATAGACAATTCCACGTCTGTTGAAGAGAGCAAATAATCTCGATGAATCAGCGCATTCACAATCGCCTCCCGAAGCACCTCGGGAGGATAAGCAAGCCGCTCCACCCGGCGGATGCCGTCTTCTAAATGAGCCGACACAGGGGTGTTCCGCCGAATAAAATAGATTGCCTCTTCGATTAACCCGGGCTCCGCCAGTTCACCATTGGACTTCAACAGCGGGGTAAGTGGACCGCGAAGGTCGGACCGTTCGTGCACGGCATAGTCCTTCTCCGTACCCGTGTAAGCTACCGCTTGGATCCCACTTTGCGGCAGGAACCGTTTGGAATCGCGTCCGAAGAGAAGTGTCGCGGCGACGGTGATCCCTTCGTCAGTCATTAGCTCCGTGTTTCGGAGTAGGAGTTCCCATCCCTGCGTGTCGGTATCCGCGGGGGTGTCCTGGCGGCGAATCTGTTCCAAATAATTGCGAAGCCGTCTCTGATCCAAATCCCCAAAGCGGGCTCCGGATACCGTTTGCGCTTCGGCCCGAATAGCGCCTCGTTGTTGAAACAGCCGACGAAGTTCTTCCGTCGAAGCTTCGCGGCTTTGCGATCCCACCCGAACGTAATACCGACTGCCGCTGTGGTGCCAGACACTGTGTACGTCGAATCCCTTAGCAACGCTCACAATCGCCATATGCTTTCCCGGTTCCATATCCCGTATCACTTCGAAAAACGGGATAAGCGGCGGCCGCACCTTATCGCGGCAAACAGACATGACCCACTCTTCTAAGTCGGGTCGTTGAATCCCGGTAATCCCACCCGCATCGTCGACCCCAAGCAACACAGCGCCTCCTCGCAGATTCGAGAAAGCAACTAACTCTTTAGCGAGATCGAAAGTTTGCAGCGCGTCCTGTTTGAACTCGGCGCCGGAGTTTTCCCCATTCGCTATGATTTCCAGCAATTCGGCGCGAGTCACACGTTGGACACTGCGTTCTCATTCTCGCGCAGCCCAAACAAGTAAAGATCGGGCTTCGCCCCTCACCTGACGTAAATCGTCACCGAATCTCGCGGACTGGATCTAGTCCCCACAGTAACGTAAATCTTCACCGGCCCCGAAGCCGCGGAAGACGGAACCGTCGCATTGATCTGAAATAATCCCGCAACCAGCCCAGGTGCCGCGCCCGCATAGAGCACAGCCGCATCCTGCCCGTCGATGCTCACCGACACAGGTAGCACCGGAGCGGGAAACACCGAAGCCGCAAGCAACCCGTCCGTCCCCGTGGGCGACGTCTCTCCTTCACCGGTTCCATACAGCACCACCACCGACCCCTTCTCCGCCGGATTCGACGCCGAGTTCGCACTGCCATCCTGGTTTACTACCGCGGCCGGCCCGCTCCCGGACGAATTCGCCGTAAACAGCGCAGGGGATGCGTCCGTCACCGTAACAGCCACGCTATTCGACGCCCGCCCGTTGTAACTCACCTGCATCTGCGCCGTCCGCGTAAGCCCATACGGCACAATCGCACTGATCTGCCCCGCCGAAACATAAAGCAACGGAGCCGGTTTTCCATCGAACGTGACACTTACGCCGGATAGTGTCGTCGCCACCTTCCCGGCTGCATCCAGAACTAACGTAGCGAGTGCCGCCGGTCCCAAAGAGGTTCCATAAATCGTGATGATTTCGCCCGGCGCGACCGGCCCTGCGGAGAAGCTCGCGCCATTCGCGACACCCGCTGCTGAGATCGATGGACCGGCCGTCGGCGCTGTATAAGTAACTGTCGATTCTTTATGGATCGCGCCGGAATCTGCTGTGAAAATGATCTGCGTTGCGACCCCAGGCGCACTCAAACCGGATGGCGCGGTCACAGACACCGTCTGCCCGGCGGCCAAAGTCACCGCGGGGATCGAGGCACTTCCTCCCTTGATCCCCAGCAGTACAGTACCCGCAAATCCATTGGTTGAGGTCAAGGTCAAACTGATTCCAGCCGCGCCCACGGCAGCTGAAAAGTTGAAGTCGGCAGCCGCGGCCGCAACATAAATCTTCCGGATCCGATGATTATCGAAATCCGAAACGTAAACCGCTCCTGTCGAATCCGTCGCCAGTCCGTTCAGAAATCCAAGCTGCGCGCGCGATGCCGCACCGCCATCCCCATCGAAACCGAAGCCGCCATTTCCCGCGATTGTCGTAATAATTCCATCCGTCCCAATCCGGCGAACCCGCGAATTAATAACGTCGTTGACGAACAAATTTCCCGCGCTGTCAATCGCCAGATGTTCGGGGATGGCAAACGTAGCGGCCGTCGCCGGGCCACCATCGCCCGTGTACCCAATGGATCCGTTTCCCGCAACCGTGCTGATAATGCCGGCCGGGTTCACCTTGCGAATCCGCTCATGCCCCGTATCGGCGATAAACAAGTTTCCGGCTGCGTCGATCGCCAATCCCGATGGCAGCGAAAGCCCCGCCGTCAACGCTTGATTGCCGTCATTCAATGTGTCCGGAGTGGCAGAGCCGGCAAATGCCGTCGTTCCTCCGCCCGCCGAAACCCGCAGCACTTTATTCTCATTGCTGAGCGCCACGTACACGTTCCCTTGTCCATCCGCCGCCAATGCCCCTGGTGCGCCTGGTGAGACGGCCAAAGTCTGGATCGTGCCATCTTTTCCCACCCGGCGAAGCCGGTCGTTCCCGTAGTCGGAGATCACAAGATTACCTGCGCTGTCGACGGCCACCGCTTCCGGAAAAAACAACTGCGCTGCGGTCGCCGGACCACCGTCTCCGCTCAGGCCCGGCGTCCCGTTGCCCGCTACTGTCGAAATAACGCCCGTTGAAGTGATCTTGCGAATGCGATGGTTCGATGTGTCGGCAACGTAAATACTACCCGAGGAGTCCGTGGCCAAACCGGCTGGATTGAAAATCTGTGCCGCCGTGGCAGCTCCGCCATCGCCAAGAACTCCGCCGCTCCCGACCACTGTCGACGTCTGGGCCCCGGGGAAGTCCAGTCGGCGAACGCGATTGTTGTCGGAGTCGGAGACATAGAGACGTCCCGCTCCGTCGAATGCCAAACCACGCGGATTGAGAAACTGCGCCAGGGAAGGGGACATCCCGTCGCCGCTGAATCCCGGCGTTCCCAGCCCGGCAACGGTCGCGATAATTCCCCCGCTCACCCGCCGGATTCGCAGCCCGTCCGTGGTGGTCGAGTCCAGCCATGCCTGGATCGACGCAGGGTCCGCTGCTGCCAGGGCTGCGCTCGTCGCGTCACGCGCGGTGGTCTCGAAAGATTCGCGCGTGTTTTCCAGCATCCGCGCCGCTTCCAATTGCCAGCGCGTCAATTGCTGCGCTTGCGCGGCCTGCCCGGCGTCGGCTTGGCCGCGAGGGCGTCGGCCCCCTGGT
>CAXSIG010000355.1:3789-6170 GCA_964237255.1 uncultured Bryobacteraceae bacterium | reverse complement strand
GCCCGGTCCGGTATAGTCTCGACGCCTTCTTCGGGCAATCGCTGTCGCTGCCAACGACATATTGCTCGCCAATCAAGTGAACATGGCCGGTTGTGAGCAGCACTTCCAGGAAAGGGTCGAGACCTCCGGTCTTTTCGCGGCCCCCCGACAGCTCTGGCCGGGCAACCCGCTTCCGTGAGTCGATAAGCGCAGGTAAGCCGGCGCGTTTGGCCGCCACGACTACACTGCCGGCTACATAAGCCTCGGCATACCTCGCAATAATCGGCGCGGCATTCTCCGGTTTCTTCACGTCATTCATGATCGCGCACTCCTATCTGGTCAAAAGACGACCGGCGGCTTGCATTTCACTGCTCTCAGAAATGCACTCATGTCAGTTTCGATCTGCGTGCGCCGGGGAAAGACCACTGTGCAGATTACGGCTTCTGTGGCCCATGACTGAAATTTGTACTGCTCAAAATTCAGGTACTCTCCTTCGTAATAATCCTGATTTTGGCGTAGAGAACGGACTGCCAGAAGCTGAAACGGACAGGTCAAGCCGCACATGAGTATCTTGGACAAGGCTTCTTTTGCCGACCACAGAATCGTGAGCGCGGTGATTTCACTCGCTCCTATGTCTTGCAGGAACCCTGTCTCATCGCCGGTCATCTGCGATTTGAGTACCTCTGATTTGGCTTCATCGATGGATTCAAAGTCGAGCCCAATGGGATGAACGTCTGGCGATGCAATGGCACAAGCTGCCTGATGGGTATGGCTGATGGTAACCGCCGCGCGAGTTGACGAAAGGTAATGAACAAGCGGCTGCCCAAATATTCCGGATACAATCGCGATTGAAGACAGATTCGGTTCATCGAAATAGCGAGACAAAGCTTTCTTCGCGGCATATCGCCCCAGCAGGAAGCTGGCTCTGCGTTTTTCAAATCTCATAGACGCGAAGCGGATACGTTCGTCCGGATGCAGGAAAAGCTCGTGGTTCCGGCATAGCAGTGGATAGTCATCCGCTAGAGCTGACGAAAAATACGCAGCGCCGGACCAATCCTCGCGGATTAGCCTTATCGCCGAAACAGTTGAATGCTGAAATAGCACAGGAGTTACGCCGGACGCTTAACGCGCCTGCGCCGAAAGCGTTATCTGGCGCTCACAGTAGAGTGTAGCCGGTTGCAGCGGCCGAGCCCCAAAAGTTCTTGTCGAAGCATCCGTGAAATGGAGAGGCGCGCCGAATCTTTGTCGGCGCACCTTAGCCTCTTATCATCGTGCCGCGCCAGAGTGCGTTTTACTAAGCCGTGAACCTCCGCTGGACGCATCCGTGCGGGCTCATCTTGTTACAATCGCCTGAGCGGGACTGGCCAAGCCCGGCTTTTTGGCTCAGTCGGTAAGCCGTGCCGGATTCGATTGATGCGGATGCATAATGTTGCTTGAGTTTCTGGGACTCTCGACCGGCGCGCCGGCTCCGGACGTCAAACGCGGACGGAAGCCTCCGCAACCTGAACGCGAACAGACAAAGCCGTTCCAGTTCTCAAGTTACCTGGCAAAAACTTGTCAGGCGGAAGTTAACCTTCAGCGGACAGCCGGCATTTCGGCTCCCGATCCGCAGTGGCGTGATGACAATCGGGAGATTAAGGCGCTGGCCGCCGCTTTGTACTCCGACTTGGACTCCAAATATCAAACATTCATTCGCCGTCGGTTCGATCCATTGTTTGGACGTACACGCAGCGAGCAACTCGATGCGTTTGTCTCACACGGGGAGACAGCGGTACTCAGCGAGCATGAACAGTCGCTAAATCGCAAGATAGCCGTTACTACGGTATCTCTGGCCGCGATTACAACAGGCACTTTACTCTTTCCGCCTTTACTCATTATCAGCGTCCCCGTCGCGTCTTTACTCACCATCCCTATTTATAAAAAAGCTTTTGATTCGATCAGGAAAGAACGCCGCGTGAATTTCCACGTCCTGAGTGCCATCAATATAACCGGCATTTGGATCGGCGGTTTTTTCATTCCGGCGGCTTTGGGCATGGTCATTTATTATGTCGCCGAGAAGCTGTTACTGATCACGCAGGAACGCTCGCATCACGGCCTCATCAGCATCTTCGGCGAGCAGCCGCGTTCCGTTTGGGTATTGGTCGATGGCGTTGAAGTCGAGATGCCGTTTGCCCGGTTGCAACCTGGCGATACGGTCGTGGTGGGGGCTGGACAGACGATTTCCGTCGATGGCGAGATAACTGAGGGTATGGCCTCCATCGACCAGCACGCACTGACGGGTGAAGCCCAGCCGGCGGAAAAGGTCCCAGGCGACTCCGTGTACGCGTCTACGGTTGTGCTGGCCGGAAAGATTTGCGTGCGAGTCGAAAAAGGCGGCGAAGAAACCGTCGCCGGCCAGATCG
>CAXSIG010000355.1:0-3779 GCA_964237255.1 uncultured Bryobacteraceae bacterium | reverse complement strand
GCGCTATCCTCAACCGGACGGCCAGTTACCAGACGGCTCTCCAGTCCAGAGGATCAGCGCTGGCCCATAAGTCGGCTCTGCCTATGCTGCTGCTGGGTGGCTTGGCCTGGCTTACAATCGACCTGGAGCGAGGGTTGGCTATCCTCAACACGGCTTTTGGCGTCACGCTCCGCATCACGGCGCCGATCGCCATGTTGAACTTCCTGAATATCGCGTCTCGTAACGGCATCCTGGTCAAGGACGGCCGATCCCTCGAACTCTTAAAAGACGTGGACACGGTGGTTTTCGACAAGACCGGTACGCTCACGGTGGACCAGCCGACTGTCACCCGGATCTATTCTTGCAACGGGATTCCCGAAGAGACGCTGCTCGCCTACGCCGCCGCCGCCGAACACCGGCAGTCGCATCCCATTGCAAGGGCCATCCGCGCGGCTGCAGAGGCCCGCCAGTTGCTTGTGCCCAGCATTGAGGACGCGAGATATGAAATTGGCTATGGCATAAAAGTTTCTACGTGGGACAAGGTCATTCGCGTCGGCAGCGAGCGCTTTATGGCCACCGAGGGAATAGCCGTGCCCGCCAGCCTGCGCGCCCAACAAGAGGCTTGCCAGGCACAAGGCTACTCGCTTGTTATGGTGGGGGTTGGGGACGTGTTGGGAGGAGCCATCGAGTTACAGCCGACGCTCCGGCCCGAGGCACAGGCTATCGTCGATGCATTGCACAAGCGTGGCCTGTCTACCGTGATCATCTCCGGCGATCAGGAGGAGCCAACCCGCAGGCTCGCAGAGCGACTGAGTATCGAACACTATTTCGCCAATACCCTGCCTGCCGATAAGGCCGGCTTGGTCGAACAATTGCAAAACCAGGGCCGTGCTGTTTGCTTCGTCGGCGACGGCATCAACGACTCCATCGCCCTTAGAAAAGCCAATGTGTCGGTCTCGCTTCGTGGCGCCACGACGGTTGCCATTGACACCGCCCAAATCGTTTTTACGGATCAAAGCCTGAACCAGCTCACCTGCCTTTTCGATCTTGCTGACGAATTCTATGCCAATCTCAACGCCGGCTTTGCGACGGCAATTGTCCCAAGTGTTATCAACATCGGAGGCGTCTTTCTTTTCCACTGGGGTATTTTGAGCGCCATGGGAATTTTCAACCTCGGTCTTTTGACGAGCCTGGGCATTGCCAGCCTACCTCTGCTTGGTCACCGGACAGACGGACGCTTGGATGTTTCAGTACGAGCCGCGTCACAACACGCTGTAATAGTTCCTCCGGGAGATTCCATTGTTCGAGAAACAAGCAACGCTGTCCCAACTGAGCCAGAACATATCGTTTCCGCCGAGTCGGCCTGAATCGCTAAGATCGAAATACCAGAGCCGCAGACAGAATCCAGGCAAGTGCGACGACTGAATCCGTGGTTGTACATCCCCAAACCTAGGCCAAGCGCAACAAAGAGGCTGCTCGTTTTTCACCATGCCGGCGCCAGTTCCGCGGCGTACTTTCCCTGGATACCAATACTTCCCGCTTCGATTGAAGTCGTCTTTGCGGAACTGGCCGGACGGGGCTCCAGATCCCGGGATGCTCCGCTGACGGAAATGGAGGAGGTTATCTCGGAATTTCAGCGAGCGCTTGAGGATTGTACGGATAAACCTTTTTCTTTCTTCGGCCATAGTTTGGGCGGAGTCGTCGCCTACTTGCTTGCCTTGGAGGCAGAGCGATGCGGGAAACGCCTTCCCGAGCACCTGTTCATTTCCTCTGCCCAGCCCAGCTGGAGCGAACGCCGTATCGAGTGCTTCGACCGCCCGGCATTGATCAACTATATGCAGAAGTTAGGCGGCACGCCTCTGATCGTTTTCGATACCGAAGAGCTTCTGAATCTGACCTTGAAGCTACTGCGCCACGATTTGAAGCTCCTGGAGTGCCCGTCGCCAGAGATGAAACCGGTTAATTGCCCAATTCATGCATTCGTCGGCGATTCGGATTTATCAGTTTCGGTCAGGAATACAGAACAGTGGCGCTACTGGACGGCGAAGTACTTCGAGGTTCGGGTTTTTACTGGAGGGCATTTCTATTTAAACGAACACAGGGATGAGCTGATTCGCGAAATCAGCACGAAGATGTTCTGATTGCGAGTAGTGCTGTTTGCGGTCGATGCCGAAACGCTTTCCGCAAATTGCGTGCCGCAGTCGCGCAAAAACTACCGGACACAGCGGCATCAAGGTTTCGAAGCGGTGTACCTACTCCCGTCGCCAGAATGGTCGCGCTAGCAGAAATCACTTTTCGGCCATTGCAGTCCTGTGTGGTGGGCCCTGCGAATGCACCCCTAACGAGCACTTTGGGCCAACCCGCCACCCATTCCCAAGGCGGAGCGGAGAGATTGGAAACGTTGATACCAGCGTTTTAGGTTGAGCTATCGGGACTCGAACGGAGATTGCTATGGAGCCCGCTATGCAGAAGAGTTTGCCAACCGCTGGCGACGTTTCGAGCGGATTGTCGGTCGCTTCTAGCTGGCGGCCTTCCGGGTTCGAGTCGTGATACCCCCTTATCGGATTCGATTTCGGCGATCGGGTGGACGTGCTCTATAGCGCCGCGATCCAATCACCTTCTCTGGTAGTGGTGGGTCTCAAACCTATAGAAGGGTTGAAATTCAGTTGCGGGGGACTCTCGAACCCTTAGTCATCCTGTTTCAGCCCGATGGTCTGCATCGTCTTTTTGCCGTTCCGATGCATGAGCTTACTGATCAAGATTTTGAGGCGCAATCAGTTCTCGGAACGTTCATCTCGCAAGGTCGGCAACGTCTCGGCGACTCCAAATCGGTCGACGACCGTGTCCGACTTATCGATCGGCTACTAACCCGGCAGTCCCTTCAATCGCCACCCTTCGACGGTGTTGGTCTGCGGTCCGTCGGATACTTCTAACCGGAGGTCGAGTAGCCATTCCCGCCTTAGCCGAGCGGCTGGTTCGGTTCATCCAGTCCCTTCTGTTCGGCATCACCGCTTTCGATCCGTTGACGTTTATCGCTGTGCCCATTTTGCTGATGGCCGTTACCTTCGTTGCTTGCTTCATCCCTGCACGCATGGCCTCCTCCGTCGATCCGGTTGTTGCGCTGAGGGCTGATTAGTATGCTTATGTCGATCTTGTCTTACTTCGCATTCGCGGCGGAGAAACAGGAAAGCCGATGGCCCGCGAGTAGGACGAAATGAAGCGGGACCGGACGTTGTTTGACAGTGTTGCGGCCTGGTATCCGTGGCCAGGTTCACCGGCATGTTAGAACAGGTGCAGGCTTTCCTAAGCGGACGACGACGTACGCGAACAGGATCGCTGCGGTGGCGAGGGCGACAATGCGAACGCGATGTCTTCTGTCCCAGCTATGATGTGCTGCCTGCCAACCAGTTGAAGATGCGATCACGCGTTTATTCAGTGGCACCAGGAAGATGATAGATCCCAGCGTGGCGATTAACCAAATCGCACTCGCCGTTAGCAGGACCGTGACTTCCGGTGTGTGCCGGTATAACCAAGTCTCTAGCCCAAGCAGCACGAGCCCGGCACCATACCAGAACGGCATTACCTTCCCAAGCACGGCAGCGTAGTGGCTCAACATTCTCGACTGCGGTTCGGGGTCAAGACGCCATGCACTGGGGTCTACAAACGCGGAAACCGAAAACTCGGCGCCCACCATTAACAGCGTAATGAACACAGCGGCAACATTAACTAAGTGCATAAATAACTCCTTTCCGGCTTTTCGGACACACGCTGATTTCAGAGTTAACGGGCGGGCCTGTTTC
>CAXSIG010000354.1:3222-6194 GCA_964237255.1 uncultured Bryobacteraceae bacterium | reverse complement strand
CACACCGTAATGTTATGAAAAAATGAACCGTTGCGCGAGATTTGCCGTTATCTTGTGCATGGCGACGGCCGTGATGAGTCTGGTGGAAAACCTTCAAAGCGAGAAGACGCTGGTTGAGCGGTGTCTGGCGGGGGACGACCTTGCCTGGGACGAACTGGTTCGCACTCACACCAAACGCGTTTATGGACTTTGCTATCGCTTCACGAACAGCGCGACGGAAGCGCAGGACTTAACACAAGAGGTTTTCCTTCGTATCTTCAAGTCAGTAAAGAGCTTCCGGTCGGAGGAGGGGAGTTTTGCGACGTGGCTGGCGCGGCTAACCCGCAACTTATTAATCGACCACTATCGTCGTACCCGGCACGACCGGTCTACCGATTCTATTGAAAATCAGTTACCGATTCTGGAAGAGCAGCTAACATCGACCACGCGGCCGGACGGTTTACTGGCTGGCCGAGAGGCTCGGGAACAACTTCAAGCAGCGCTTCAGAAATTATCTCCGGACTTACGAGAAACATTGATCTTACGCGATTTAGATGAGATGGAGTATCGGGAGATTGCCGATGTGCTGCGCATCCCGGAAGGGACGGTAAAAAGCCGCCTTAACCGAGCGCGGGCCGAATTGGCCAAAGTGCTTCGAAGAGAACAGGCGATTCGGTCTAACCGGCCGATATTCGATGAATTAGCAGGAGGCGCGCAAGCATGACGTGCAACGATTTCGACAGCCTTCTTTGCGATTACCTGGACGGAACGCTTACGAAGGACCGGCGGACGGTGATGGAGATTCACCTTTCCCAGTGCTTGGCGTGTGCGGAGTTGACCCGGGATTCTCGCGAGATTTTAGGATTGGTGGACCGCAGCGCGGATGTGGAAGTCCCGCCGGAACTGGTTACCAAGATCCTGCAACAGGTGCCTGAAGGCGGATGGATGGCCAAGCTGTCCCGTGGCTTTTTGGCGCCTGTTCTCCAGCCGTTGCTGCAGCCGCGCGTAGTAATGGGGGCAATGTTGACTGTGCTTTCCTTATCGATGATGACCCGATGCGCCGGGGTTCCGAAGCACGCGCTGACGGCGGGGGATTTGGATCCAGTCCGGTTGTGGGGCACCTTTGACGATAAGTTGCATCGGGGTTGGGAGCGGTCCGTCAAGACCTACGAAAGCATGAAGCTGGTCTACGAGGTCCAAAGCCGTGTAAGCGAGTGGAAAGAAAAACAGGCGGAAGAGGAAGAGGAAGCGAAGCGATTGCCGAAGCAAACACAGGCTCCGGCGGCCGCAAGTGGAAAGGGCAAATAAGATGACGAGTGCAAACGATCCGAATGGGGCGACAGTCGCCTATTGCAGGCAGTGCGGAAGACCGCTAAGCGAGCTGGAAAAGCGGGAATGGAACGGGACGGTATACTGCGCCGAGCATGTGCCCGTAGTCGCAACCGCCGCTCCTCCTTTGTCTACGCCTGAAGCGGCCACGACCGCTTCATCCCCCTACACAGCTCCGATTGGTGCTCCGCTACCCGGCGCCATAAACTCGCACTCGCCCGTTCTGGCGCTGATTCTAGGATTCATTCCTGGAGTCGGGGCCATATATAACGGCCAATATGCGAAAGGGTTGATCCATGCGGTGGTGTTCGGGTTACTGGTCAGCTTACTCAGCAGCAATCGATATGGCGGCGGCATGGAACCCCTGCTCGGCATCCTGCTTGCCGCATGGGTTTTCTATATGGCATTCGAAGCGTTCCACACGGCGAAAATGAAGCGCGGCGGCATTCATCCGGGCGAGGTTTCCGGGCTCCTGGATGTGAGCCACCATTCCGGAAAGTTTCCCGTGGGCGCGTTGGTATTGATCGTTCTAGGGGGCGTTTTGCTGCTGGACACGACCAACTTGATTTCGTTCGACAGAATCCTTCATCTATGGCCGATCGGACTTATCGCAATCGGGGCGTACATGCTGTACGAACGGATGAGCTCGGTTCCCCGCACCGGGGCGGAGGCGCGTAATGATCAACAATAATCCCGCGATTCTGAATGCGATTCAAGGGCCGGTTCTGATGATCACCGTCGGGAGCCTGTTTGCGTTGGATCAGTACACATCACTGCATTTTGGCGAAACGTGGCCGGTGATTCTGATTGTGCTCGGGTTATTGAATTTAGGCCGATGGACGGGAAGGCGGACGCAACCATGACACGCCGCTCGCTTGCAGGTCCGGTGATTTTGATCGGCATCGGAGTTCTGTTTTTGATCAACAACGTTCGTCCCGATTTCTCCGTTTGGGATTTGTTGACTCGCTGGTGGCCCTTCCTGCTGATCGGTTTTGGGGTAATCCGATTAGTAGAAGTGTTGTTCCTGTTCAACCAGGGGCAGACAAATCCGCCTCGTGGCTTTGGTTTCGGACCTTCGGTCCTTTTAGTCCTGATTGCGGTGGCAATCTTTGGATCATTGCAGCACCGGCGAGTGATTCACATCAACAATTTTCAAAGCGGCGGAATCCAAATATTCGGCGAGCAGTACGATTATCCGATCAGCACTAGCGGAGATGCAGGCGGGGTCACGATGCTGGTACTCGACAATCTGCGCGGAAACATTACGGTAAACGGCGCGGATGGCTCGGGGTATTCCGCCGAGGGGCATAAATCGGTCAAGGCATTCAACAAGAACGAGGCCGATCAGAGCGATAACAAGACCAAGGTTCGCTTCGTTCGCGTGGGTAATCAGTTAATCGTGCGCACCGATGAGCGAGGATCGATCGACGCGAATCGGCTCTCTACGGACATGGAAATTCGTATTCCCCGCGGAGTGACGGTGGAAGCGCGCGGCCGCGCCGGGGACCTTTCGGTCAACTCCATTTCCGGCGGGATCGATATCCAGAGCGACCGTGGGGATATTCGGCTGAGCGATATTGGCGGCAACTCGCGAGTAGCGGTAGCACATAGCGGGTTGGTGAAAGCGGTGGGTTTGAAAGGAACGCTCGACATCGAAGGTCGTG
>CAXSIG010000354.1:0-3212 GCA_964237255.1 uncultured Bryobacteraceae bacterium | reverse complement strand
CAGGTAAATATCAACGGCTCGTATTCCGGAACGCTCGAATTTAAGAACCTGGCGAAGCCCCTGCATTTTGAAAGCGAACGGACAAACTTGCGGATTGCTCAGGTCGCCGGAACTTTCACCATGGATCTTTCTGACATCCACGCAAACCATCTGGTGGGTCCAGTGAAGGTAACGACCCGCTCCCGCGACGTCCATATCGAGGACTTTACAGACTCGCTGGAGTTGGACATGGAGCGCGGTGATATTGAGTTGACGCCGGGCAAGATGCCGTTAGGCCGAATCGACGTAAGGTCCAGGAATGGAAATGTGGACCTGACATTGCCCGAGCACGCCGACTTTGTGCTACGCGCACGGACCAGCCAGGGAGAAGTACATAACGAATTCGGAGACGCCTTGCGGACCGAACTTGAGGGCCGATCTTCGACGCTTCAAAGTGTATCGAACCGAGGCGCCGCGATCAGTATTTCGACCGATCGTGGAGCTATCACGATCAAGAAGAGCTAGGGCTCTAGAAGATCAAACGTGCTGAGACCTGTGCACGTCTTGCGTTTGTTCCATCCGGGAAACCGGCGGACTGGGTTCCTACGCCGTAGGCTCCCGGCGTCAACGTCAAGACGCGCTTCGCTTCCACGTACACCTGGTTTGTAATTGCGGTATCGACACTGGTATTAGTGATGTTCCAGGCTTCGAAGTTTAATTCCAGGCGCAAGCGCTCCGTGATTGAAATCAATTTAGTGATCCGTGCGTCAGCCCGGTAAACCGCCGGAGTATAAAGGCTGTTGACGGGCCAGAACGGGACGCGCGCGTTGCCGCCGAAACCGTTGATGGTGGTGCTGTAAGCCATTCCCGCAACGGGAGAGTCTGTCATGCGAATGACTGGTGTAGTGGGTCTGCCGCTCGCCAGGGTCGTAATTGTGGAGAGCACCCATCCGTTCACCGCATATTTGTAGAACCTGCCGTTGCGATGCGTAAACGTCGGCTGAGCGATGAATGAAGATACCAGGCGATGCCGCTGGTCAAGGGCGGAACTTCCTTTATCGAATTGGTAATTGCCGTTGTAGGTAGTGAGGGAAGGAGTGTTGAAATACAGCGCATCAGCAGCGGTGCCTTGGCCATCGTCGATCGCGTGGGACCAAGTGTAAGAGGCGAGAGCTTCGAAACCGTGCGTGAAACGCCGATTCACCTGGATGGCAAGCGCGTTGTAATAACTCTTGATTCCGTTTTCCACCTGGATCACCCGGCCATATCTTGGGTCCACCTTGTTAGCCGCAAGATAAACCGGAGTGGTGAAGCTTCCCGTAGGATTGCCGCCACTATCCGCGACTGTATATGTAACGTCGGGACCCGGCGCGCCAATGTTCAAATCGCGCGCAGCGAATAATTGGACTCCCCGGCTCCAGATGTAAGAAGCGCTAACCGTCGTGTCGCCGCGAAACTGCCGCTCTATGGCGAAATTGCCTTGCTCCGAATAGGGCGTCCGGAGATTGGGCGCGGCAAACTGAATGTTCGAAGCTCCAACCGTCGCCGCAGCTGGAATGGAGGAGAGCGAATTCCAGAAAGCCGGACCTTGCGCTAACTGCGCGGGATTGTTGCCCTGCAAAGTGAACGACTGCTGGTTCACGCCATTATTACTGAACAGATTGGCAATCAAAGAACCGGGGTAACGGGCGTGAAAAAGTCCATAACCGGCGCGAATCACCGTTTTTTCATTGAGGTTATATGCAAGCCCAACCCGCGGGGCGAAGTTTTTACCGCCAGTAGGAATGTGCCCTGTTTGTGAATAATCGGGATTCGATACACCCGGCTGCGGAAGCTGGGCATATTCGTAACGGACACCGTAGTTGGCTGTGAGGCGAGGAGTGATCAGGAACTGATCTTGCGCGTAAAAACCGTAATCGCGAATGGTGGCGTTGACAACGGGATTCCCGAATGTCTGCGTGTAAGTTTGCCAATTTCTCTGACTGGTTGAATTACCGGAGAAGTCCAGGGCGAAAGCGGTTACCGTGGCATAGGTATACGATCCGTGAGCGTTACTTAAAAAGTAACTGTAATCGCGGGTGCTCGCGATATCTACTCCGAACTTCAGAATATGCCGACCGCGCGTCCAAGACACGTTATCGGCGTACTGGAAACGACGCTCGTCGGGCTGCACTCGGGGCAAATAATTCGGCACTCCGCTCAGGCCAGCTTGCCCGGCTACAGTCAAACCGACGAGTCCTACATTCGGGTCCACCCAAGTGGTGTTGAGGGTATCCGCTTGACGATCAGAGAGTATCCCGAATCGCGCTTCATTCACCAGAAAAGAACGCGGAGCGGAGGTCCAGGAAAGCCGGCCATTTCTAACCCGCACCGCGCTATTCCCGTTACCACTGAGTGCGTTTCCCGTTGTGGAGGCGATGGCGGTTTGCAAACCGTTGGGCGACAAAAAGTGCTCAAAGTTGAAGCTTGCGCTTACTGTGTTGCGGTCCGAAATTGTCCAATCGAGCTTTCCGAACGCTAAGTCTTGGTCTGCGCGGCGTGGGATCAGGCCATAGAATCGGGGCAGGATGGTGTTAATGGCAGTGCACTGGGCGGGAGTGGCGGGCGCTGCACAGCCAACGAACGTCCGGCTTACCCCATCAATTACGCCGGCCCGGCTGATGCTATCGGAAATGGGGAAATTGCGACGCGTGAACTCTCCATTTACAAAGTAGAAAAGCTTATTTCGGATGAGAGAACCCGACAAGCTTACGCCCGATTGGTAACGTACCTCCGGTGGGTTCACGGTCGAATAACGGTCACGCGCATTCAAAGTACGATTGCGGAAGAACCAATATGCTGTTCCGTGAAAGCCGTTGCTGCCACCGCGAGTTACTGTATTGACGACGCCGCCGATGGCGCGTCCATACTCAGCCGAATAGTTTGCGGAGACTACCTGGAATTCCTGCACCGCATCCTGCGAAATGGGAGAGAAGATTCTGGTGCGACCCGCGTTTTCGTTGTAATACTGTTCCGTGGAATCGTTGCCGTCGGTAAGAAAAGAGTTACCGCCCGCTACACCGCGAAAACTAAGAAGGCCGAACATGCTGTCGTTCGTCACCGCAGGCGTCAGCAGAACGAACGAGTCGACGCGACGACCGTTGATCGGCAATCGCAGAATATCGGAGGAATCGATCACTTGCGACACATCGGTCTTCGTGTCCTGCACCGGAGATATCGCTGAGCCGAGTTCG
>CAXSIG010000353.1:0-6209 GCA_964237255.1 uncultured Bryobacteraceae bacterium | reverse complement strand
GGAACTGCGTAGCCACGGCAGTTGTCGCCCGATGGGAAGGCGTTCCGCTGGAACGCGCTCCCGCACAGGATGTAGAAACTCAGTTGGCTTAATTACCGACTGCGAGGTTCAGCGTTTGCGTACCGGCGGTTCCGTTGATCGTAAACGTTACCGGTGTAGTGTCGGACGCGGGGACATCGGGAACTGTGACATTAAACTGATAGAGCCCGACAAAGCCCGAAACCAATCCCGCATACGGAACAGTGGCTTGCTTTCCTCCAATGGAAATCTGAAGGCCGCTGAGTGAAGTGCTTTGTCCTACGATCAAACCTGCATTGATATTCGGCGTAACCGGACCGAAGCCGATTCCATACAGTACGACCGTCTCACCCGGCTTTACGCGCCTGGCTGGAAAGCCAGGAACAAGACCCGGAGGAAGTACATAGGTGCCGCCATCGGAAAATTGCGCGATGACATATTGAACCCCATTCAGCTTTAACGCGGACGAGGCCAGGAGGCCCGGTTGCACGGCGTTGACTTGCACCGCGTACCCGGAACTCGACCCGCCTGCCGTGGTTAGCACGACAGATTGCCGGCCGACCGTAATACCGGACGGAACCTGTACGTTCACCTGATTCGGCGAAACGTAATCGACAAAACCCAGTTGTCCGTTCACCTTAACAGTCGTTCCGGCTAAAGATGTAGGAGCCTGTGCGCCGTTGAAATCCGCGCCACCCCACACCTGGCGTAGCGTAGTGCCAAGGTTCACGCCGTAAATCTCGATCCAGGTGGCGGGCGCGATTGCCGTGAACGCTCCATAATCGCCGGCGCTGATCACGCTTTGGATGTAAGGGGTCGCGTCAAATTGCGCAGTCACGGGTCCGGTTATTGAAGATCCCGCGGTCTGAAAAACCGGTGTCACATCGCAAGTGGAAACGCCGGTACACATTTTTTTCGACGAGTCGAAGGTGATGAAGTACAGGTAGGTGTAATAGAAGGTCGTTGGGCTACCCGCGTCCGGAGTAAACGTACTGACGATGGATCCAGCGGAAAGGCTCAATTGGATATCGTTACCGACGATGATTCCGGTTATGGGCGAGGGTCCATTTCCGGAGTAAGAAAGCGAGATTTGGTAGCCGCCAGACCCCCCTTGCAAGCCGGAGTATCTGCCCGAAAGAGTGCAGGTGGTCTGCGTACCATTGTAGGTACACGCTCCCAAGGTGAGCCGTATTTGTCCGGCTCCCGACGAGTTAAGACCTAAGCCGGTATAAGTTACGGCTTGATTGCTCGTCTGGAGGTTAATCAGGTCGCCAAACGCGGCGGGCGCCGTGAAAAGGAAGAGCAACAATCCAAGCTTCATCGCAATCAGAGTTTACCATCCGGAACTGGTAAAACCGTCAGTTTCTAATCCGCGGACGGAGCGTTGAGTACTAGAACCGCGCTTGTAGCTCGCCTAATATTTGTCTTTTATCAACCGGGTGAGACCCTTGACTTTCTGACGAAGTTCTTCGGTGGCGTCCGAGATTTGATTGGTGTCATAAATAACTCGCGGAGTTAGGAAAATAATCAGCTCGGTCTTCGATTTCACATAGCTTGTATAGCCGAAAATACCGCCGATCCATGGAATACGGTCAAGCAAAGGAACGCCACTGTGGCCGAGTGTCGTCTGTTCCTGAACGATCCCTCCAATTGCGACAGTATCGCCGTCTTCCACTGTTACTTGCGTGCTGACATTACGATGAGAGAAAGAAGGGGAATTAATGGTGCTGGAGGTGTTTGGCTGGGGCGCGGTTACGCTCTGGTCGATGACCATCGTGACCACTCCGCTGGCATTCACGCGCGCAATGATATTCAGCGAAACACCCGTGCTGACATTCGACACAGACTGGGTGAACTGCGACGTGCCGCCATTCGTGAGACCCGGCGTCACCGCTTGAGCGGAAAGCGTCGGTACGTCTGTCCCGACATTGATCGTCGCGGCGATGCTGTCTGTGGCGACGACGGATGGCGCGGAGATGACACGCGCTTTGCCATTGCTTTCCGCGAGGCTCACAGAAGCCAGAAGCTCACGGCTTCGACCAAGCAACGTACCAACGTTGAAAAAATTCGCGGAAGCACCGAAGGCGCCGACAATTTGGCGTCCATTGGGTACTTCGTTCGCCGCCTTTTGTTGAACCAGAGCGTTAATTCCAGCGCTGAACGAATCGGAAAGAGTGACCTCATAGACTCGCGCATCGATCAGAACCTGACGAGGAGAAACATCGATTTGATCGAGCAACCGCAAAATTTGCTCCCACATCTGCGGAGTGCCCTGAACGATCAGAGTGTTGTCGTAAGGATTGGGGATGATTCGCGGCAGACCGGGTGTTTGATTCGTTGTGCCCGGCGCAAGATATTGTCCCGTTTGATCTCTGGCAGCGCCGGGAGCGGCAACTGCTCCGGGAGTTGCGCCAGGAGCTGCGCCCCCAGCGGGAGCGGCTGCAACGGGAGCTCCAAAAGCTCCGGTCAGGGCATTCGGGATTTCCGCAGCGGCTGTACCTCCTGCGAACGCATTTGTTCCAAAGGCGTTGTTGCCGTATTGGGAACCCACGCCGCCACCGAAGCTACCGCCTAAGGCGCTCCCCGTTAAGGATCCACCACTGCCCGTAAACCTGCTTCCCGCACTCAGGTATGCGCTATTCTGACCGAACCCGCTGCCGCTGCCGCCATAGAGTTGCGTGAGTACGCTTCCGATGATCTCCGCCCGCCCATACTTCAGCTTGTAAACATAATTTGAAACAGCTCCCACAGGCAGGCGGACGGGAACATCAAGTTTTGCAATCCATTCTTTAACTTGAACGAAGATGCCGGCGTTAGCGGCGACCGCGAGTACCGTGTTGATGCGATCAATCGGAAGAAACCTTACGGTCGAATTTTTTTCATTCAGAGCGTAGGCGCGGAAAACGGTGTCGAGTTCTTTGACTAAGTCGGAGGGGCGGCTGTTCTGAGTAACGAAGGTTTGGACGCGCTGGCCCGCGAATGAGTCGGCGTCAAACAGGTTGATCAACTCCATCGTCCGGCGCATGTTTCGCGAGTTATCTTCAATCATCAGCAGGTTCGCGGGAAGATAACTGATCATGGTGGCGCTCTCGCCGAGAAACGGTTTTAGGATATTTTCCATCTCAGGCGCGGTCATGTACTTAAGAAAGACCAAATTAAGAAGAACGCGTTCGTCGTCCGGGAAGTCCTTCATGTTGACTTGCGGGGAGATGGCGATATGCGACACTTCCGCCGCGGGCGAGATGCGATACAGATTGCCTACTTGGACCATGACCAGACCGTTCATGCGAAGAATGGTCTCGAGAATAGGACGCAGGTCTTCGGCACGGATTGTGCCGTACGTATTGATCGTGACGGTACCGCCTTTCACGCGCGAGTCCAGGATGTAGTTGATGTGAAGATCGCGAGCGATGATGTCGATGACATCAAGCAGACTCGCGTTCGGCAGATTGAAACCGCCGGGTACGGTTGGAGGAGGAGCCGCGGGTGGAGGCGCCTGAGCTACCAGCAGCGAGCAAACGACGCTAAGCGAAAGAAACGACCGAAGAAACTGACCCATTACTGTTTCTTTTGACGATTCCAGATGCTCTGTTCGTTTGCGTCCAGTTCAGTTTTTTTCTTGTCCCACTTCACCGTGCCGAAAGGGCTTGGCTTTTCGAAATGTACGAAGTTGCCTTTATCGGTCGCGACAGTAGCCGTATCTTCCTGTTGTGGAGTAACCGAAGCAGCCCCGGCTTTGTCTTCCACCTTCGACACCCCGAACGGAGTCTTTTGATAGGTATAGATCTTTCCGTCAGGGCCTACATTCGTAGCGACGGGAGCGGTAGCATCCTTGTCCTCCACTTTGGAAATCCCGAACGGAGTTTTACGGTATAGCCACTTCTTTCCCTGTGGGTCCGTATAGTGGAAATTGCCGTCGGATTCTTCCACCGCGCCCTTGGGAATCGTTACTTCTGCGGGAGCATTCGTAACCGCCGCTTTCTTTGTGGTCTTAGCTTTTGCCGTCTGGCCGAAGATCGGCACGGCGGAAATAAGTAGAGCTAGAGCAATGTGTTTCATGGTTTCCTTTTGTAAGTTACTGGACGGCAATCCATCGACACGCCGGTCCGAAGGGCGTCGGCTCACTAATCTTTTTGTAGCCATCCGCTACCGTTCCAGCCGGTGACGTATCGCCTTGAGCACACGCCTTGGTGTTATTTCCGATTACCGTCTCTAACGGTTTGGGTGGTGCAGCAGCAACCGGCACGCCACCGTTCAATTGAACAGTCCCCCCCGCATTGGATGGTGGAGCAGGTGCGCGCGCGAGCAACTCTTCCACCGGTTTATCGATCCGCTTTCCATCCCACTCGAACGAGATCGTCTGCTGCGTAATACCAACAACTTTGAACTCTCCTAATTGATCGTTCACATGCACCGGATGAGGACGCATTTCCGGCTTCTCCGACATAAGAGCGATCATGCCCGACGGCAGGCCCATAATGCCGGAAACGCCAGGCAGCGGCGGCATTACCTTCGGTTTCGGCGGAGGCGGCACTTCAATCACGACGTTCGGATTTCGATCTTTCGAGAACAGATCCTTCTGAGCTACATCCGCATACGGGAGTCCGGTGAACGGGTCGGGCTTGGGTGTCGCCGCGGCAAGCACCGCATTCACCGGTTTCACGGACTGCCGCCGCATCTTATCCGTCTTCGCCTGATCCGCTATGTATTGTTCACGCAGCTTCCAGGCGGCGAACGCGCCCCCCGCAAGCAAAACCAAATTCAGGAAAATCAGTTTGCGCTTCAATATAAGGAGAACCCCTTCTTCTCCGGAACCATTTTCTTAGGGACCATTCCGCCCAGCGTCATCCGAACGTTAATCGTTTTCTCTTTGACATTTGCGGTGTTGACGCGCAGGTCGGTGGGGGCAATCAATTCCGGCTCGCGAGACAGGCTCGCCATAAAGTTGACGAATTGCTCAATGTGACACTCGAACGTGACGGTGACGGTCGCCTCCCCGTAGTACGGGCCAAGACCGCGCACTTGGCCGAGTTCACTTCCACGTAAATCAATCCCTTCCGATTTTGCGACCTTCTTGCCGATTTCCAGCAGACGCGCCTGGGCCTGAGGAGCCGTATCGGCCACCAGGACACCTTTTTCCCGCAAAGCCCGTTCGGCATCGGCTTGATCGAAAAGCGCTTGCTTGGCAGGTACCGTCGCGGCCATCTGCCGATACCTCGCAAGCTGCTTTTCCGCCAAAGGCGCTGAGCGGAGTTGACCCACAGGTTTCACGGAAGGCGCGGAACTATCGCTCAGGAAAACAAAGCGAACGATCAAGATGAGGAGGATCGCCGGAGCTCCGATGAGCAGAATTCGCTTATCCCGATCCGTCACTTGCGTTCCTTTCGCTGCATGCGGATGCGGAACGCTTCCGCCCCTTGCACGCTGCGCACAACTCCGGTCATCAATTCCGAGTTGCGGAACAGAGGCGAGCTATCGAGAATCTTAAGCAACGTCGCGGCATTTTCGGCTTCGCCGCCGATGGTGACCGTGTCTTGATTGATTTCCACAGATTGCGTCCAGGTTGGAGGCTGCAGAATGCGCGTTAGTTCGGCCATGACGTCGATATAGCCCTGGCTGCGCCGGCGATAATCGTCAATAAACTTTACCCGTGCGCGCGCTTCTTCGGTGCGTTTGTCCAGCACGGGAACCTGTTCCGCCTTCGGCTGTACCGTGCGAATCTCAGCTGCCAGGGAATCGATATACTGCTGCTCGCGTACATTCTGGTAAACAAACCAGGAAATACCGGCGGCGACTACAGCAAGACCGAAAACTATGGTCGGAATGTAGCGCGTGCGCGAACGAATGGTGCGCTGCTCGGCGGGTAACAGATTGGCGTAAGGCCGCCGCCATGCTCCCACTTGCGCCAGGGCGCCCGCGAACGCCAGCGCCGGAAACGAACCCACGGTCTTGGGCTGCGGGAGGATGTTGGACAAACGCTCCGGAGCCGCGTTGCTGGGCGGTAATCGGAGTTCGGCGCGCGCCAGAGCCAGGGCTCGCGAGGGCGGCATATGGAACTCGGCGGAGAATACAGGGCGCGCCGGACTTTGTCCGTAGACTTCCACAATGCCTGCTTCGTCTTCGGCGTAGGCAAGGAACTCGGGGGGCGGGGCGCCGTACAGATTCAACGCGGCATTCAGGGCGGCTGCGGA
>CAXSIG010000352.1:0-6212 GCA_964237255.1 uncultured Bryobacteraceae bacterium | reverse complement strand
CATGCGAATGCCGATTTCCTGAGTGCGTTGCGCAACCGAGTAAGCCATCACGCCGTAAATTCCGACTGCGGTCAGGATGATGGCGACGCCGGCGAAAACGATTAGCAGCATCATGTTTAACCGCGGCTGCGCGACAGCGCGCGCGAGATATTCGTCCACCTCGCGCTCAATCGTCTCCGTTAGCGCTTCCATGTAATAACTACCGCCAAATGGATCCGGCTCGGCTGTTACTCCGGATTCGTACGCAATCACCTGTTGCGTGCGCAGAGCGATACGCGCGGAATCTTCGGTAGGCAGTCCCAATGCTTCATCACGCGAGTTGGTGTGAAGCGATTGCGTACCGCCAAGAACTGCGGCGAGCGCTTCCACGGTGGTCCGAACGATATTCACATCCGGTTGCTGCGCCGTGAGTGTGGATCCCGCGGTCTGCGTGTGAAAGCGAAGCTTTTCGGAGCGCGGATCTTTCGAGCCGAACCGGTCGCGCATCAGCTTGGCATAGATGCGGCGGGCCGCCCGGAATTTCGCGATCTCTTCGAGAAAATTGCTGTGTGCATTGAAGAAGAATGACAACCGCGGCGCAAATGCATCGATCGCCAACCCGGCCGCCAGCGCCGACTCGATATAAGCGATGGCGTTCGCGAATGTAAACGCCAACTCCTGAACAGCCGTCGATCCCGCTTCCCGGATGTGATACCCGCTGATTGAGATCGTGTTCCACTCCGGTACCTCCTTCGCGGCCCAGGCAAACAGGTCGGTGATAATCCGCATCGCCGGTCGCGCGGGATAAATGTAAGTGCCCCGCGCGATGTATTCCTTCAGAATGTCGTTCTGGATGGTGCCGTTCAGCTTGTGCGGATCGGCGCCCTGCTCCTTCGCCACCAGAACATAAAGTGCCAGCAGTGTCGATGCCGTCGAATTGATCGTCATCGACGTCGAGACTTCGGCCAGCGGAATATTGTCGAACAGTCGGCGCATGTCGGCCAAGGAGGAAATAGCGACCCCCACCCGGCCAACTTCGCCCGCCGCTAAGGGATGATCGGAATCCATCCCCATTTGCGTGGGAAGATCGAACGCCACCGATAAGCCGGTCGTCCCTTGGCCGATTAGGTATCGATAGCGGCGATTGCTCTCTTCGGCCGTTCCGAACCCGGCGTACTGGCGCATGGTCCAGGGGCGGGTGCGATACATCTCGGGATAAATTCCGCGTGTATAAGGAAAGGCGCCGGGACGTTCCGGGGCGTCTTCGGGGGTCATGAACGTGAAATTTTGCGAGCTTTACGAAAAGAGGATATTCCGAAACCGGCCAGAATTATCGTGAAAACGGCGGAAAGAAGGATACGAAGAAATTCTGAGGGATCGCCCGCATAGCGCGAATATGCGCGAAAACCGAAACCGCCGATTACAATTGCCATCACGATAAAAAGGAACCCGATAATCTCATGCCACAACGTATGAACGGGCCGGATAGCGGCCGGAACTACGTGTTGAACGAACAACTTAGCTTGTCCGGTGAGGTTCTTCCGAAACATGCCTTATCGTACCAACCGGCAGGAAAACGCGACCCTAAAGCATACGGCAAATCCTGCCGATAAAGGGGCATGGATCAAGTACAATCAAAGCTGATTCGGCTATTGCAACCGACTCACACGGCCTCGCATCCGAAATATGTGGGCAAGGGAGAGGAAGACGATATGGACGATCGGCTGAAAGGGTTGATGCAGGACCTCGGTAATGCAATCAACGATTCCTTGTCGGATTCCGAACGCATCGCCGAAGCCATCGGTGAAATCAAGCACGCCGGGTTCGATGTTTTCCTGGTGTTGGAAGCGACTATCGGATTCAATAAGCGGGAAGAAAATGAGACGCCGGGGATGCCGATTCCGGAAGGTAAAGTCTCCACCGGTAAGCTGCGGTTTACATCTCAGGACCACCGGTTCTTGAAGGCGCTTAAGATCGCGGTTGAGGACGAGAAGTAAACTCGCCGTAAACGTTCCAGGTTTGCTGGACAGCGCGCGACCAGGTAAATTCGGTTGCACGAGCACGTCCCTTTGTGGGCCAGTTTGACGGGTCGCGGGCCAGTTGGTTCAAAGCGGCTGCAATTTCATCGACATTTTCAGGATTCACCTGAATTGCCGCGTCACCCGCGATTTCCGGCATAGCGCTTCGGTTCGATGTGATTACGGGGACCCCGGCAGCCATCGCCTCCAGCACAGGCATACCAAAGCCTTCATCTAGGGAAGGGAAGGCAAAGATAGACGCGCGGCTGTACAGATCCGCTAGTTGGGCTTCGGTCTGGTAGCCGGTGATTTCGACCATTGGCTCCTTGCGCGCCGCTTCAAACACGGTTTCGGAGCCGTAGCCTGAGGAGCCGGCAAGAATCAGTCGCCACCCAGGCGGCAATGACCGGAACGCTTCAATCAATCGGGCCGTGTTCTTTCTCGTTTGGATCGCGCCGACGCTGAGCACCAGTTTCTCGCGCGGCCTCTTTGTCATGGGACGTTCCACTACGCCATGGTGGATTACTCGAATTCTGTTCTTCTCAACGTTCAGCAGAGCGTGTACTTGTCCCGCTGTGAAGTGAGAAACCGCGACGATTACATCGGCCTGCGCGGCTGCTTCCCGGGCTTGTTGAGCGAAGCGGCGCCGAAATTCCGGAGTGCTGTAATCGCCGGTGAGAACAAAAAGATCGTGAAAGGTGGCCACCTGTTGCGGATACCGCTTCTTCGGAAGCCGTTGATTCAAACCATGAAAGATTCCGGCGCGCCGTCCGAAGCCATCCCACAATACACCTCGACCGACGTTCCGCGGTATGGCTTGTCGCATCGCTTGGCGGAACCAATGCGGACGGTAGAGCCACTGAAACCGCTGTTCACCGTGCGCCGAGGCTAACCCCTGAAGCAACTCACGGGAATAGACTCCCACTCCCGAAGGTTCACCCCCTAAGCTGTAACTGGCATCGAGCGCTAGGTTCAACTTCGAGATTATAAGCTTTCAGCTTTCGATACAGTGTGGTCCGCCCAATTCCCAGGAGCGTCGCGGCAGAGGCGCGGTCGCCTTGTGTCTGCTCGATCGCATGGATAATCTCTTCGCGTTCCACGACATGCAAGGGCCGTACGGGCCGGCCCGCACCAATGTGGCTCGCCCCGATCTGACTTGCTCCGATCTGACTTGCTAACGCCGCCAACTCTCCCGTAATCGGAGCGGCCGCGCGATACGCATATTGAATCGCGGATGGCAGATCGTCAAAGCACAGGGAATCGCCGCTATCCATTGCCGCGAGACAATCCATACAATTCTGGAGTTCACGCACATTTCCCGGCCAATCGTAATGCATCAACGCGTCCGCAATCTCGGGCGGAATCGACGAATTCCCATGACGGGCCAGGAAGGCTTCAGCCAACATCAGAATATCTTCTTTGCGCTCCCGCAAAGGCGGCAAGCGAAGCGTGATTACCTTAAGCCGATACAGCAAGTCCTGACGAAAATTGCCTCGCTCTACTTCACGATTCAAATCCTTGTGAGTGGCCGCAATAACGCGAATTTCCACCTTTTGCCGATGCACCGATCCCACAGGCCGGAATTCGCGCTCCTGCAAAAGCCGAAGAAGCTTTACCTGTAAGTCCAAAGGCAGATCGCCGATCTCATCGAAGAACGCGGTGCCGCCGTTCGCGATGTCGATTAACCCCCGCTTGTTTTCATTCGCGCCGGTGAATGCGCCCCGCACATGTCCGAAAAGCTCGCTTTCCATTAGCGGCCCAACCAGCGAACCGCAATCGATCGGCACGAATGCACCGCGCGGATTTTCGGCATGCAGCGACCGCGCCGCAACTTCCTTGCCCGTCCCCGTCTCTCCAAGCAGCAACACGGCACTGCGAGAAGAGCCGATACGCTCGATCTGCCGTCGAACGGTTTCCATCTGCTGAGATTGCCCGACTAACATCCTGCGGCAAGTCTAATTCACTTTGGGGTCCAGGCGAACCACATACGCTTCCGGAACGGAGATATCTCCGCGGATCCTTACGGCTAGGGCCTCCGCGGCTTCCGGTGTAGTCTCCGCGCCGGCCAGCACGCGATACAGGGGAACGGAACCCTCCCGTTCCACAACGCGCGCCGTACCGTACGCGGCAATCAAGCGGTCTCGCATGCGCTCCGCACTTTCCTTACTACGGAACAGCGCCACCTGCACCGCAAACACCGCCGCCTCCGGAACCGCCGGGTTCGCAATCACCACCACGCGAACGTTCGCAACGCCAGGTCCAATCATTTCGATGTCGCGCGCCGCCGCATGAGACAAGTCGATGATGCGCTCACCCACAAAGGGTCCACGATCGGTTATGCGCACCTCCACGAATTTCCCGTTCGAAACATTCTCCACGCGTACCCACGTATTAAACGGAAGCGTTCGATGCGCCGCGGTAAGCTTCTCCATGTCGTAGATCTCGCCATTAGCCGCTTGACGGCCGTGATACGGCACCCCGTACCAACTTGCAACGCCGGTCTCCACGAACCCGATGGGCCGTGCTTGAGCGGAAGGAGCGCGATGCCGGGCCTGGGGCGGGGGAGTTACGGTCGCCTTCTTCTTGCCGCACGCAACCAGGAGCGCAAGGCCCGCGGATGTCAGAAAACGTCGGCGATTACTTAACGATCGGCGTTCCATCGCTTGCGTAGCTGGATACCGGTCCGTACTTCTCCATCACGGTCTTGATCTTTGACGCGTCGCCGACCGCCACGATCTGCAAATTGTCGAGCGAAATATACTTCCGCGCGACACGCTGTATGTCCTCTGCGGTTACTGCGGAAACGCGAGTCGGGTAGGTGTCCCAATAATCGTTCGACAGTCCGAAGCGCTTGCGAGTGATCGCATAGCTCGAAAGCTGAACGGGCTGCTCCAGCGATAGCGCAAATTGCGAAACAATGGAGCGCTCCGCATCCTGCAACTCCGCCGTCGGAACCGCCTCGTCACGAAGCCGCCCGAACTCTTTCAGAAACTCCGTCATCGCTCCATCCGTCACCGGCGTGCGAACCTCTGACGTTGCCTCCCACGGCCCGATAAAGTCCGCCGGTCGGAAATTGCTATAAGCGCCGTAGGTGTACGACTTCTCTTCTCGCAGGTTCATGAACAATCGGCTAGCTCCGCCGCCGCCCAAAATACGATTCAGCACCGCGAAAGCGGTAAAATCGGCATCGTTTCGCGCGATGGCAAGATTGCCCATAATCAAGTTGGTCTGAACGGAATTCGGACGGTCGATGAGATAGACGTGTCGTTCGGCCGGACCCTTTGGTGACGCCGGAACCGAAACCGCCACATCGGACTTTTTCCAGCGGGCCGTAAGCGCCGACAATCTTGGTAACAACTGTTTGGCATTCACATCGCCTGCGATCGCCAGAATGGAATTTTGGGGCGCGTAGCGAGTGTCTCGCCAACTCTTGATTTCTTCCGCTGTCATAGCGCTCAAGGAAGCGGCGGTCGCGGTAATCACAGACGCGGGATGTTCCCCGAACACCGCCTTTCGAAACATCTCAGTTGCCAGAAAACCGGCTTGGCTGCGCTGCTGCTGCAATCCAAACAGTTGCCGCTGCTTCAACTTCTGCAATTCCGTATCGGGAAAGTTGGCGTTCAGCAGAACGTCCAGCGACAGAACAAACCACGTCTCGAAATTCTCACTCAAGCCGGACGCCTGCATACTCGCTTCGCTGATGCCGTAGCCTGAGTTGAACGACAAACTTGCTCCCAGATTGTCGATCCCTTCAGCGATTTGCCGGCTGTTCAACGTCGTGGTTCCTTCAGTCATCATCGCGGCAGTCACCGCGGCCAAGCCGGGGCGATCCTTGGGGTCGAAAAGGCCGCCCGCACCCAAAAACACTAACTGCACCGATACGGTGGGAAGCCGATGATCTTCCAGCACCATCACGGATAGACCGTTATCTAACTTCGCCTCGACCGGCTTGGGAAGCTTGATCCGAAGAAGCTCCTTCGAAACGGGCGCCAGGTTCTTCCGTTCCACCTTGCTCAGCGGAACTTCTTTATTGGTCGCTTGACCGCGGAGTAAGACAACGCAGGAAAGAGTGAGAATCAGTAGCCGCTTCACTTGGTTTGCGCCTTCGGTAACGTCATGACCACGGTGCGATTGGCTTCCGTCAAGTACTTCTTTGCGACACGCTGCACATCGGCTGCGGTCACTTGGTTGTAATGCGCTAGATACGTGTTGACG
>CAXSIG010000351.1:1640-6225 GCA_964237255.1 uncultured Bryobacteraceae bacterium | reverse complement strand
CAGGTGAGGTCGCGCGGTGTCTTGATCGATAATTCGATCACGTTGGCTGCGCCGTCGCGCATGCTCGCCGTTCGCGGAGCGGTTCTTCCGGGGGACTCGCCTTGTAATGCCGCCACCATGCGGGAATCCGACCGCATCTTTCCCGCAGCATGTTGGCGATCGACATCGTCGTCAAACCACTCCGGATCGACCCGGGAACCGGCCCGGACCAACAGCGCGACCACCTCATAATACTGTCTGCGTTCCCTCTCACGCGCTCGCCGGTTTCCCCAGCCGTACAGTGCCCAGCCCAGAGGCGTTCCGTTGTAATCTTCATCCGTCGTGTCAACTGCGGCGCCGCGCTCCAGCAGCAAGTGAACCGTATCCGCATGGCCTTCGTAGGCAGCCCAGTGCAAACCGGTTGCCCCGCTCTTGAGCTTTGCGTCCGCTTTGATGCCGTGATCCAGAAGGAACTCGATGACGCGATTCCGTCCGAACTCGCAAGCCCAGGTGAATCCGTCCGTCAACTGTTGCCGCGTCGCCGTCGGCTTCAGATGGCCGACATCGTCAAAGTAGCTCTTCACGATCTCCAGCCGGCCAACACCCGCCGCGCCTTCCAGGTCCAGACGCGCGCCGCGGTTCGCCAGATACTCCGCCGCTTCGCCGCGTCCGTTGTGGAGGCAGGCATTGACACCGCTGCCCGCGTCCGGCCCGTCGATTGTCGCGCCGCGCCCGATCAGAAGATCTAGGAGCGCAAGCTGAACGCCGGCGGCTTCCGGGTGGTAACTCGTTGCGGTCAGTCCGAGAGTCGTCGAATGTCCGCCATAGGCTTCGGACTCGGCATTGACATCGGCGCCGGCGTCGAGCAGCAGCGTTGCGATCTCGACAATGTTCTTCGGCGTCTTCTGACGGAAGTCTTCGACACCGTTTGCGGAAACGTAATGGAGCAATGTGGAGCGATGCTCGCGCGTCGAGCGTGCGCGGACCAACTCCGGGCTGTCATGCAACAGCGATTTGAGGGCGGCGATGTCCCCTGTGCCGATCAAGTCGGCAGCGGCCTCGAACTGTGAAACGGGCGATTCGTCCTGTACGGTCGCTTCCAAATGTTCGATGAACCTGGGCCAACTCGCAAAGCCGTGCCCGCGCGCCAACAGTAACTGCGCGCCTGCCAGGGTGCAGCGCCGCGCGTGCTCATTGGACTTGAGAAGTTTCCGCCATCCGCGATCAATTCGATCCACGTCCTGGTTAAGTTTCTGGCGCAGTTCGGGTGTCTCCGGGAGACTGCGGAGACGCGCAAGGGTTTCGACCCACTTCGCGGCCCATTCGCGCACGGCGCCGGGTTCACCAGTCTTGCATGCTTGCTGGAAGTCCTTGGCTAATCGTTTGTATTGTTCAACGTTGGGATGAGGCGGTAATGGGAGGGCATCTAACATACGGAACTCCTTTCAACTGTATGCCTGCCCCTCGCGCTTCTTCGTTTATATCATGCACGAATTGATCCGTCACTGCGCGACTAAAGCGGGGATAATTACGTCACCAATAGCCTAGAATTCGCACGATGATGTCGGGGAGGGCGCGCCGAAAGGGACCCTCATCGTGGCAATGCGGGCAGACACTCACTTCTGCCGAGTACCGTTCGCGAATCACCAGTTCCGGGTGACGGTTTAAGAGTTGATGCGCCAGTTGCGCAGCTTGGTAAAATAATTCAGGCTCCGATTGACGATGATCGCGCCACGCTGCATCAATCCTGCTAGGCTCGCCGAGGTTGACTAATCGGTGAAACGCGCGCGCGTGCTTCGGGTCTATTGGTTTCCGCCGTCGAAGACATCCGAGCACCAGGGCCGTCGTTCTGGCTACCAAGTCCTCGAGAGAGATCACCGTGAGCGGCCCCGCGGGGCTATTCATCCGCTCAGTGCGTGTCAACGTAGAGCCGAACTGCTTGAAGAAGTCAACACGCAGCGCCTGTTCCCGATCTATGCGTTGAAGCAGCATCTTTCCTTCCGACGCGCGCGGATGCACGTGATGCACGAGGAATCCGTCGACTAAAGCGCCTGGAATGGAAGCGAAGCTTTCGACAACGAAGTCTAAGTCGTTCAGAGAACGTCGTTCAAGGCTATCGCCGCACGAAGGTAAGTGAGCTTCTATGGCAAGGCTGCCCGTCAACGCACCTCCCCGGAAACCGTGGGCAGAGAGCTTCTCCAGCACCAGAGCGACACGGCGCGCGTCGCTGGTGCTCAAGAACTCTGTAAACATTTGCCAATCATGGCAGCTTGGTCGATTTGTGTAGACAGCGCCCGACGGAGGAGCATCGAGCCGCGGGATGCCGCAATTGTTTCTTCTCTGAAATGCACATCAACCAGGCTGAAGCAATTGTTCCGGGCGGGTGGACGATTGGTCGTCAGTTACCTCTGGATAGCCCTTGATCCCCTCGAACATCAGCGAACTTGTCAAAAGAGCTATTCGAATCGAAGTGCGTCGGTAGGGTTCACGGTCGAGGCGCGAAGGGCGGGAATGAGCGCCGCACCCAGCGCCGTCGAACCCAGAATGAAAGTCGCCGCGAGGATAGTTACCGGATCGGTCGGCTTGACGTCGTATAACTGCGATTCGACAAAACGGCCCAACGCCCAGACGCACGGTAGCGCGATCGCCGTTCCCGTGGCGATCATCAACAGCGCGTCACCCAGCACCAGCCAAATCGTGGAAACGCGTGTAGCCCCCAACGCCATGCGGATACCGATCTCGCGAGTGCGTTGGGTCACGACGAACGACATCACACCGTACAGACCAATCAGCGAGAGCAGGAGCGCGAGTGCGCCGAAGCTGCTGGAAAGTGTCGACAGCATACGCTCTGTGTTCAGGGAGCGGTCGATTTGCTCGTCCAAGGTGCGGAAATAGGCAATTGGTAACGCCGGATCGGCTTCTCGAAGGATCGCCCGGATCGATCGAAAGGCTGACTCGGGAGTTCCCCGAAATCTCACGTAGAAATTTGAGCCCGACAGCTCCGCGCCGATGGGATAGTAGGCTTGCTCCCACTGCTCACGTATATTACGGTAGCTGATGTTCTGCACTACGCCGATGATCTCGGTATCCGGTTTTGAGTCAGGCCGGGATCCCATGGCTACGCGGGCTCCGAGAGGGTTGTGTCCTCCGAAGTATCGTTTCACAAAGGCTTCGTTGACAATGACGACGCGCTTCCCGTTCTTACCCACGGGCATCGATTGATTCACCACGGCCACATCCAGCGAATCGTGTTCGTCGAAGTCTCGACCGGCGATAATCCTGGTTCCCAGGGTGTCGAAGAACCCTGGAGTGACGGCATTGATTTGGACTTCACGATCAGTCGTGAATCGTTCGCCACTCTGGATCATCAGAGAGTTGTTCCACGTTCCTCCGAGCAATAGCTGGACACTCGCAATGGACCAGATTTGAGTGCTGCTGGAATTGCGGAGGCCTTCGCTAATCCGTCGAATGAGCTTGGTTGCTTCCGCTCCCGAGTAGCCATTCAGGGCAGGCTTGACGCCGAAAGAGATGAGGCTCGAAGTCTTAAACCCAGGACCCTTCGCCAAGAGTCCGTGGAGAGTTTGAATAAACAAGCCAGCCACAACCACCAGAATCAGGGTAAAGGCGATCTGCGCTGTTACGATCCACCGACGCAGAGATAAGCCTGCGGAAGGAGTACCGCCCCGCTCGCGGAGCGAAGGATCCAGCGATTTGCGGCCTGCCTGGAATGCTGGCACGCACCCGGCGAGCAAACCGGCTGCCAAGCTTACCAGAAACGCAAAAAGCCACACGCGCGCATCGACGCTGGCGTGCAGACTGTTCGCGGCAGGATTCCGGGGCAGGAATGCGATTAGCGCCTTTAGGACAACCGGCGCGATTCCTACACCGACCAGTCCACCGGCAAATGCGAGTAGAATACTGTCCGCAAGAAGCTGTCGTCCGATTCTCCCGGGCGACGCTCCCAGCGCCAATCTTGTGCTGACTTCCCGATGGCGGGCCGAGCCGCGGGCCAAGAAAAGGCCGGCAATATTCAGGCAAGCCAGAGCCAAGAGCACCACGGTCGCCACGAACAAGACCCAGAGTGGCCGCGAAAAACTCTCCCGCATAACAGAATGGCCTTGGGGTGCGGGAGTGAGCGCCAGCGTCGACGCAAGAAACCGCCGCCGATTCTCGACGCTGGTTCTTGAGATGTTCGTGCGGCGCGTGTCTTCGTCCAGCATTGCTTTAAACCAGGGCTGCAAGCCTGTTTGAGCTTGCGCCAAAGGGACGCCCTGCTTCAGGCGGCCAAGGATCTGCACCCAGCGCGTACGACGATCAAGCATCGTTTTGAAGCCGGGAATTGCCTGGGCCGACATGACCGCTGAAATCCACAGCGATGGAACCTCACCAACATCGATGCCATGAAACGCTGGCGCAGCGACGCCGACAACGGTCATCGGGTACCGGTTCACCAGCACCTTTCGGCCGATGATATCTCGCGCGCTTCCAAATTGGTTTTTCCAAAAGTCGTAGGAGAGCACAACCACAGGACTTGATCCCGGTGCCTGATCATCATCGATTGTGAACAGCCTGCCCAGGGTAGGCCTCACTCCCAGCACCGAAAAGT
>CAXSIG010000351.1:0-1630 GCA_964237255.1 uncultured Bryobacteraceae bacterium | reverse complement strand
CCCGATACGAGTTCTGCGGCGGTCAGCTTCGGTTCTCCACTCGTCGAAAGGTTGATCGTCGTCGCGGCACGACAGAATACGCCGTCGAAGAATTCCTTGTGCTGCTGGAGATCACGAAAGAAGGGATATGACATCAAGTTGCGAGTGCCCATGGTCTCGGCGTTTTGGAAACCGATCCAGTCAACGAGAACGAGGCGCTCGGGATGGTCCACCGGGAGCGCGCCCAAAACCACTTGATCGATAAGAGAGTAAAGGGCGGTGGTCGCACCAATTCCGAAGGCGAGTGAGAGCACTACCGTCGCCGTAAAGGAGGGACTACGGCGAAAAGAGCGCGCGGAAAAGCGCAGGTCGGAAACAAAATCGCGCAGCCATCGAGTCAGCCAAATATCGCGCACCTCCTCGCGTATCTGCGTGGCGCCACCGAGTTCCAGCGCTATGCGCCTTCTCGCCTCGGGCTCTGGCAAACCAGAATGAATCAGGTCCGTCATGCGGCGGTCGATGTGGTACTGCAATTCGCGATCAAAGTCGCCCTCCAGCCTTCGGAGCCGGAACCAGTTGATAAGTCGGTTCATTGCGTTGTACCTTCGTCAAAAATCAGTTGGACCGCTCCCGTCAGACGAGTCCAGCTGTCTTTTTCGACGCGGAGCTGCTTTTGCCCGGAGCGTGTTAAGGAATAGAACCTGGCTTCACGTCCTGTTTCCGATTTCTTCCAATCGGCTTTCAGCCAGCCTTTCTGTTCTAGCCGGTGCAGCGCTGGATACAGAGATCCCTGATTGACCTGGACAACGGATTTCGAAATCTGTTCAAGGCGTTGTGCAATCCCGTATCCATGCGCCGGATTCAGCGCGAGGATTTGAAGGATCAACATATCCAGCGTGCCTTGAGGGATGGGGAAGCGAGACGATGACATGAATACCTCAACCTTCTTCCGCTCAGAGTATCACAAGGTGTCGAAGCATGGGGCATCGAAGTATATCGATATTCGATATTGTTTTTCGGTATCTATGCTTTGGATAAATCAGCGGAACTTTTACAAGGCACCCTCGACCTCCTGATCCTCCGAATGCTAGAGTTTCACCCGTTGCAAGGTGTGGTATTGCGGACCGAATCGCTTTAGTGACCAACGGCGTGTTCGCGATAGGTCCCGGTTCGCTGTTTCCCGCCTTGGATTGAATGGCCCAGCCCGGCTGGATTTTGGGGGAATGGGGTTAGTCGGAGGAAAGCGGTCGGCGCGCAAAAACCTATTCGCTTACGAAAGAGGGGCGGAAACAACTCGCGCCAGAGCGGAAGAACTGGCCGACCGTGCTCACGGCCATCAACCAGGTTCTGGCCGAGCAGGCCTAACCAATGCGGGGGAACCGTGCGCGATATTGCTGCGTCGGCTGTTCGCCTTAAAAACTTGGAACAAGATCTGGACGAAGAACTCCAGTCGTTCTGTGCCACCCTGGCGAGCCGCCGTACCAACGAAGGCGAGACACACGATGAGGCGCAACGAGCAAACCGCATTGCATACGGCCATCCGGAGTTGGTGAAGGAGCAAGTTCGAGACGCATGGGCGGGGGCAACAATAGAAACGGCATACAGAAATCTCCGCTCTGGTTTCCGGTTGCTCCGGAAAAAGGCCTGGGTT
>CAXSIG010000350.1:0-6241 GCA_964237255.1 uncultured Bryobacteraceae bacterium | reverse complement strand
CGCATCGGCCAGATCCTCAGCTCCAAGCCGTCCGACCGTCGCGGCGTAATCGAAGAAGCCGCCGGCATTACGCGCTACAAAAGCCGCAAGCGGCTGGCGGAAGCCAAGCTTGAAGGCGCTAAGCAAAATCTGGCCCGCGTGTTTGACATCCTGGAAGAGGTCACCCGCCAGGTAAACTCGCTCAAGCGTCAAGCCGCCAAGGCGAAGCGCTACACCGAACTCAAGACCGATCTCGATTCCCGCCTTCGCACTCTTCTGAGTGCCCGGTTCCGCGTTCTGGATGCCGAAGCGAAAGATGCGGCGCTGTCGCTTGAAGAGGCGACAGCGCAACTTAAGCAACTCTCCGAACACACAGCTACGGGCGACCACGACCGCGGCAAACTTCAGGAGGTCTGTTACCAGCTGGAGCGCGATCTTACCGCGAAGCGCAAGCAACTGGCGGAAACCAACGTAGAAAGCGAACGGACGCGCGGGAAGCTGGAATCGCAAGTTCGCGAAAGCGGTGCTATCGAACAACGCATGACGCGCGGCGAGGACGAGGGCAAAGAACTCGAAAATCGCTTCACCATAGCGCAGTCCGAGCGGGATCTGTTGGCCGTAAACGTCAAATCGCTTGAAACCGGAATCGCGGAATCGCGAGCCCTTCTGATTGAGAAGAACCAAGTTCGCGACCGCCTCCAAAATCAGCTACGCGATCACGAAAAGGCGATAGAGTCCAACCGAGTCACGGTCCTGCGCCTTCTCGGCGAAGCGGCCACCATGAAGAACCAGCTCGCTCAGGTGGACGAATTTTTAGCCGGTATCGATCGTGAAACCATGCGCGTTCAGACGGAAGAAAAGAACGCCCAAGCGGAAGTAGAGCGGCTTACCACCGCACGGCGGGAGCTGTCCGAAGCCATAGCGCAGAGGCAAATGGAGTTGGAATCCGTCACCGGAGAGAAGAACCAGACGGGTGAAGCGCTGGCCGCGAAACGTGCCCTGTCCGTGCAGACCCGGCAACAGCTGGATCAACTGCGCGGCGAATGCTCCCGCTTTCGTGCGAAGAAAGAATCTCTCGAAAACGTTATTTCACACCATTCCTACACCACGGATTCCGTGAAGCGCTTGTTCAACGCCGCGGAGCGAGGACAAGCCAAAGGCTTCGAGCCTCTCGGAGTTCTAGCCGATTTCGTGGAAGTGGATACCACTTACGAATGTGCCGCGGAAGAATTCCTTCGCGATGAATTGGAGTACGTCGTCGTCCGGAATTGGGAACAGGCCGAACGCGGCATGTCGATCTTCCATCCCGCCACGGGTGACGCCATGGAAGGCCGCGCAACGTTTCTGATAGAGGAAGGTGCCGCGCCTGCGCCCACGCCGGAAACCGCCCGCCCGGAACTGACTCGTCTGGTTGACCATCTTCGCTTAACGAATGGTTTGAGCCACCAGGCGGAGCAACTTCTCCCTCGTCTCTCGAACTGCTATATCGCCACCGATTCAGAAGCGGCGCGCGAACTCGCTGCGCAACATCCCGCGCTGTATTTTCTTCTGCCCACAGGGCAGTGCTACCACGGACGGACGCTTGCCGGGGGACACAAGAAAACCAGTGGCCCACTCGCTCTCAAGCGCGAATTGCGCGAAGTATCGAAGGCGTTGAATGAGCAGGAGCGCACACTCGCCGAACGCACGAAGAACTTTGAAGCGCTCGGACAGGAAATTGCCGCGCTCGAACAGAACCTGGAACGTCTCCGGTCTCTCCAACAGACTCGCGAAAAGGACGCTCTCGCGCTTGGCCATGAGATGCGCAAGCTTTCCGATGAGAACAATCGCGCGAACTCTCGCATCTCGGTGGCGCGTCTCGATCTGGAACGCCTCACCCGCGAACGCGACCGTTCTCTCGAAACCCGCGACCGGAACCGCACGGCTGTAGCCCAAAAGGACGAAGAGCGCGCCGCGCGTGAACAGGCTCTTGATGCCGCGCGCCACGAACTCGAAACCGCCGCTGCGGACGCAGGGCGCATTCGCGAAGAGCACTCCACCTTGCGCGCCGAGTTGGCCGCGCTCGAAGAACGTCATCGTGCCGGCAGCATGGCCCTTGCTCGCCTGGAACAACAGATTAAAGAAGTAGCCCATCGCCGGACCCACTTGGCCGCCGATATCGAACGGATGGGCGAACACCGGGCACGTCTGCTGACGGAAAACATCGAACTGGATGCTAAGGCTGCGACGCTCGCCCAGCAAGTGGAAGAGACCGACGCCGCTGTTCTAGTCTTGGCCCAGCAGGAAGAGCAGCGCCGCCGCGAGTTGCAGGCCGCCGACGAGTCCCTGAAGGAGCTTCGCGCGCAGACGGAAGCCGGCCATAAGCGCCGCGGGGAAATCGAAGTAGAACTGGTTCGGCGGCAGTCAGAGCTCAAGTTCCTGGATGAGACTAGCCGGAAAGAACTGAACCTGGGATTGGACGAAATTACCGGCGAAGCCGATCCGGATACCGAACTCGACCTGAACGAAATCGAGCGCGGATACAAAGAGATCAAAGGCAGGATCGATGGTCTCGGCCCCATCAATCCCCAAGCTCTTGAAGAATTTGAAGAAGCCCAGGTTCGCCAGGACTTTCTGACCGCACAGCGCCAGGATCTGCTCGACTCCATCCGCGACACGGAAAAAGCCATCCATGAGATCGACGCCATCTCCCGCACGCGTTTTCAAGAAGCGTTCGACGCGATTAACCTGAACTTCAAACAGTCTTTCGAAACTTTGTTCGGCGGCGGCTCCGGCGAGATGCGCCTCACCGACGAATCGATCGCGTCGGAGAGCGGCATCGATATCATTGCATCGCCCCCCGGCAAGAAGCTTCAGAACGTATTGTTGCTATCGGGCGGCGAGAAATCGATGGCTGCCATGGCGCTGTTGATGGCCATCTTTAAATTCCAGCCCAGCCCGTTTTGCGTTCTGGACGAAGTGGACGCCCCGCTCGATGAAGCCAACATCGGACGTCTCACGCGCCTCTTGAAAGAGATGGCGGTGGATACGCAGTTCATCATCATCACCCATTCGAAGAAGACGATGGAATCGGCGCAATCCATGTATGGCGTGACCATGCAGGAAGCGGGAATTTCGAAGCTGGTGAGCGTCCGGCTGAATGCGGCTACTACTACAGCTGCGGAAGCGGCTGTAGCTTAGTTAGCGCAGAATCGGCCAGATACTGCTATACCGGTCCGTCCAGGGTTTCAGGTTGTTTTCCGCGTCTATTGGGCTGCCTGTTCTTTCAAAAGCAGCCTGTGAAAAATATCCGGGTACTCGGCTCGCCAACAGCCAATTCGCCGAGAGAACATTTTCACCGGAAACCGGCGGGTTAACAATGCGGATGGTTCCCCACCCTAAATCACGTAATCCTGTATAGGCAATTCGCTCCAGGAGTAGGTGACGGTTCGAAAGGTGAAGCGCCAACAATCCAGTTGGTTTTAAGTGGCGCCCATACAGGGTAAACGCCTCTTGCGTGAGTAGATGGACTGGTATCGCATCGCTGCTAAATGCATCGATGGCCAACACATCGAAGTTCTGGGGTTGTTCTCTTTCGAGTGACAGCCTGGCGTCTCCCATCGCAATGTTGATAGTGGCTCTGCTGTCTTTCAGAAAGAAAAATTCCTCTAGAGCCAATCGGGGAACCTGTTCATTAATTTCGTAAAAGCGAACGTGGTCTTCCGGCTTGGCAAAAGCGGCAATGGTGCCGATTCCTAAACCCACAACTCCCAAGGAAATCGGTCCTCGGGACTGCTTCAGCTGCACGGCAATGCCAATACCGGAACCCCGGCCATAGTAAGTAGTTGGAGTGCGTCGCGCGTCGGCTCGCAAAAATTGTTCCCCGTGTATGGTTGTTCCGTTGTCCATTCGTCGGGTCTCGCTGCTCAAACCTCGGTCACGATCTAAAACCCGAAGGCTGCCATAGAAATTTCGCGTCATGCGTCGCATTTTCGAATCTTCCTGATAGGTTTGCCAGCCTACGTACCCGCCAACACTGAAAATGGCCATGGCGGCAAGAACCCAGCCCAAGCGGCCTGGCGCAGTATTCGGACGTTCCCAGAACGTCAGCACTAACGCGGGGCACACCACCAGAAGCAGCGGCATTTCCCAAGGTGCCGGAAAGATTCGTGGAGCCAGCCAAGCTACCAACAATGCCCCTACCGCACCGCCGGCCGCGATGGAAAGATAATAGCTGGTCAGGTTCGCGCTGGGAGGTTTCCTCCGCGCCAATTCTCCGTGCAATGCCCAGCAACAAAAGAAAAGGGCAGAGCAAAAAACCAACACTAAAATGCGATAGTCCCCCTGGTACGGAATCCAGACGCCGTCCTCGTCGCTATTTACAAAAAGCAGGTAAGCCATTGCGATGATTGCACCTGCAAAAAGCGGTAGCACCATCGCCCTTGGGTACAATCGCGTTCCCGCAAATACTAAGATGAACGAGATCAAATAGAGGGCAAGAGGGATCACCCATAGCAGGGGAATGGACACAATATCCTGCGTAAGATGATGCGAGACCGCCAGCAACAGAGCGGAGCCGCCCGCCGCGAATGCTGCCCACGTAAAAAGCTGAGACCAAGAGGAACTGCTTGCGCCCGAAGAGGGAAGGGAAACTAAACTGGACTCCGTCGAACGGTAGCTCCAGGCAACGGCGCAACAAAGGACTGTGAAGACGGCATAAGCCCATGACCAGGAAAAAGCCTGCTGAAATCCGTCCAAATTCGGCTCCACTAGCAGTGGAAAAGCGAGCAATCCGATAAGAGAGCCGAAGTTGGACAAAGAGAACAGCCGGTACGGGGAATTGCTACCGGGTCGGCGGCTCACCCAGGACTGCAACAGTGGACTGGTAGCGGAAAGAAGAATATATGGAATCCCAACCGTGCTAAATAGCAGCCGAAGAATATGCAACAGAGGATCAGCCGAACCCGTGGGTTTCCATTTCGGGTCCGGAATAATGGGTAGAGCCAATAGACTCGCAACTAGAAGAGAACAATGAATTATCCCCTGCCATTTCTGTCCCAAGTAACGCACCAGCGCGTGAGCGTATAAATAGCCGAGAAGGAGTGCTGCCTGGAAAAATAGCAAACACGCCGTCCAGACCGCTGCCGAGCCTCCAAACCAAGGCAAAATCGCTTTTCCAATTAGAGGTTGAACCTGAAAAACCAGAAAGGCGCCGAGAAAGATCACCGACCCAAGGAGCAAGGCCTGCGCACCTTGATATAAGGCTGACGGTTGGGAAAGCCGTCTTTGGGCTTTGTTGTTCACCATAAGCACGCCAAATTATCATAGCCTAGGGGAGCGACTAGCAATTTCGCCTAGACGTCTTGGCGATCTGGAAAATTTACTAACAAAACTATTGCCGCAGGGGTATTCATGAGGTAGCATCTTACAAGTAGTCAAACTAACGGAGGATTTTCTAGTGAATAAAGTTTTCAAGCTCTCCCTAGCGGCGCTCTCGCTCAGTTCTTGCGCTTTCGCGGCCAACACAGTAACCCAAACCTTCACCCTTGGGCAGACGAACGAATCGTTTAGCCAAGCTTTTGCTTTCAGTCAGTTCAATGCGACGCTGGGTAATCTCACCAGCATCCACTTCACCATCAACGGCAGTGAAGTCGGTAACGCAACGGTAACCAACGGAAATACGAAGTCAGGTACCTACACCTATAACAATCAAGCGGATCTGTACGTTACGAGTCCTCTTGGCGTAGTCTATAACGAGACTCTACCGGGTACCAACCAGTCGGCGACGATTGGGGCTGGTGCTAGCAAGAATTTCACTGGCGTTTCGGCTTCTTCGACCGCAGACGCGGAATATACCGGTTCGGGTGTTGGCACTTTCACCTTAACCACCTACACAGGTAACGGTGCGGCAGCCGCTACAATCAGCTCCGCCACTTTCATCGGACCGGGAACGGTGAACTTCTTCTTAAACGGCGATAACGTTTCGGGTTGCTCAGGCGCATCCGTTTCATGTTCTACTACCGGAACCGGCGGTGGGACGGTCAGTTTGTTTTACGACTACACCCCAGCGGTAGTGAACAACACCCCGGAGCCCGCTACCATGGGTCTTTTGGGTTCCGCTCTGATCGGGCTGGGCTTCTTGAAGATTCGCCGTAAGAAGGCCTAGTTTCCCCTGTTGTTTATGAAAGACCGGCTTAGGCCGGTCTTTTTTTTTGCCCCTTTCTGTCCTCCCGCTTGATGTAAATAAATGCCGGGCGCGGAGCTCCGTGGCGATTCGCGGGCC
>CAXSIG010000349.1:5035-6243 GCA_964237255.1 uncultured Bryobacteraceae bacterium | reverse complement strand
CGAATCACCGCCTTGGCCGCCGCGATGGTCGACTTCCCATACTGCCGCGCGCACAACAAAATCCCGCGCTTGGCCTCACTCCGAAGGATGGCGGATTGCTTCGCGTCCGGCGTGATCCCTAACCGTGCGCTGCAGAACTCCACAGGATCCACGCACTCCCGCCGCAACTGCGTTCATCTGTGGCTGATGGACTTCGTTGACTTATTTAAGTCACTTGACCCAAACTGGAAGAATGCACGGCAACACCATCCGCACATCCATCGACGTGCCGATTGAGCTCCACCGCCGTCTTCACGAAGCGGCCGCTCGACGAGGATCTTCGGCACGTCAGCTGATTCTCGCCGGTATTGAGAAAGCATTGCAGGATGCAGTTCCTGTTCGCGCGCAGCGACGCCTTGACCTCTCGAAGCCGCTCGTTCCGGCTCAAGGAAGAAAACCTTTTAGTCTGACCAACGAACAAATCTATGATCTCCTTGAGCTTCCCTGACGTAAACGTCTGGTTGGCTCTAGCGCTTTCTCACCATGTTCATCGCCCGGAAGCGCTCGCGTGGTGGAATGGCACGGCAGGTCAAATCGCTTTTATTCGGCTGACGCAAATTAGCTTTTTGCGTTTACTAACAACGTCAGCCGCAATGGATGCGAAGCCGCTATCGCTCCGCCAGGCATGGACAGTTATGACGGTCTCTTCGTGGATGATCGGGTAGTTTTCGTGGGAGAGCCTTCCGCAATCGAGAAGGATTTCCGAAAACTGACAACCTCGGGACGCCCTTCACCAAAGGTCTGGGCAGATGCGCTGCTCATCGCTTACACCACGGGACACGCCGGGAAAATCGTCACCTTCGACGGGGCCTTTGCTTCACGCCCGGATCTCTCGATTGTCCTTCGTTCCCAATAAGTCCTCGCTCGCCTCGTCGCGCGGACCTTCGACGCCTAGAGAGACTGATTTCAGAACAAGCGAAACTTATTGGAGGCTTGGAATGAGTATTTTGGAAAATGAAACAACTGAAACGGCGGCAATGGAAGTTAACGTCACCGAAGATGCCCTAGCCGTCGACCTCGAAGACGGCCGAACCATCACTGTGCCACTTGCGTGGTTCCCGCGTTTGGCTAACGGGAGTTCGTCCGAACAAACGAACCTGCGATTAACTGCAAAAGGAAAAGGCATTCACTGGCCGGATCTTGACGAAGACATCAGCGTCGCCAGTCTA
>CAXSIG010000349.1:0-5025 GCA_964237255.1 uncultured Bryobacteraceae bacterium | reverse complement strand
TTGCCGGGCGTCGATCCGGCGAATCGCAAGCGTCGCTCCAACGCTGGCTGGCAACACGTCGTTGATTGCATCCACCTTCATCTGCGTTCATCAGCGGCTAAACTAGAACAGTAGTCCCTCCCCACCACTTTGGACGAATCCATCAACATACGCGGAGCGCGCGTACACAACCTCAAGAACGTCTCCGTCTCCATCCCGCACAACCAGATCACCGTCGTCACCGGCGTCTCCGGCTCCGGCAAGTCCTCGCTCGCCTTTGACACCATTTATGCGGAAGGCCAGCGTCGCTATGTCGAATCCATGTCCGCCTACGCCCGCCAGTTCCTGGAGCGCATGGAAAAGCCCGATGTCGACGAAATCGATGGCATCGCCCCCGCCGTCGCCATTCGCCAGAAAAACTCCACGCGCAACCCCCGCTCCACCGTCGCCACCGCCACCGAGGTTTACGACTTCCTCCGCCTCCTCTACGCCCGCATCGGCATCACCTTCTGCCCGGTCTGCGGTGAACGCGTTGAGCGCGATACCGTCGACCGCGCCGCCGAACGCATCCTTGCCCTGCCCCCCGGCAGCCGCTGGTACGTCCTCTTCCCCGTCCGCACCGAAGGTGACCTCAAGGAGCATCTTTTCGAACTCCGCAAACGCGGCTTCACGCGCCTCTTCCAGGCGGGCCGAATCTTCGAATTCTCTACCCCCGAATCGCTCCTCGAAATCGATTTCACCCAGCCCGTCTTCGTCCTGGCCGACCGCATCTCCATCGCGGAAGGCATCCGGGAGCGCATCGTCGACACCATCGAAATCTGCTACCGAGAAGCCGCCGAGCTTCTTCTCCAATCCCCCGATGGCCAGATACGCCACCGCTTCTCCGAACGATTCACCTGCCCCTCCGCCCACCTCGAATTCCGCGAGCCCGAGCCGAATCTCTTCAGCTTCAACAGCCCCGCCGGCGCCTGCCCCCGCTGCCAGGGTTTCGGCAACACCATCGATTTCGATATGGACCGCGTCATCCCCGACGCTTCCCGCTCCCTCTCGAACGGTGCGGTCGAGCCGTGGTCGAAACCGAAAGGCTCCGAGTGGTACTTCGCCTTCAAGCACAAGCGCGAAAAGGACGTCCGTTTCGAAACTCCCTTCTGCGATCTCAAGAAGGAGGAGCGCGAAAAGGTCTACGCCGCCGTCCGTGAATTTTTCGACTTCCTCGAAACCAAGAAGTACAAGATGCATGTCCGCGTCATGCTCTCGAAGTACCGCGGCTATACGCGATGCCCGGATTGCAATGGTCAGCGGCTCCGCAAGGATGCGCTCTATGTGCGCGTCGGAGCCAAGACCATCGGCGAAGCCGTGCAGCTCAACATCGCCAAAGCCGCCGAGTTCTTCCACACCCTCACGCTCACGCCCGAAGAGACCGGCATCGCCGAAAAGATCCTGGTCGAAATCCAGCAGCGCCTGCGCTTTTTGAATGATGTCGGCCTCGAATACCTCACGCTGGACCGCATGGCCGCCACGCTCTCCGGAGGCGAAGCGCAGCGCATCCAACTCGCCACGTCGCTCGGTTCGCGTCTCGTCGGCGCGTGCTACGTTCTCGATGAACCGTCCATCGGCCTGCACACGCGCGATACGGACCGCTTGGTCCACATCTTGAAAGACCTGCGCGATATCGGCAACACCATCGTCGTCGTCGAGCATGATCCCGAAGTCATGCGCGAAGCCGATCACATTCTCGATATGGGCCCCGGCGCAGGCGAGCTAGGCGGCACCGTGATCTATGAAGGCACGTACAACGCGATGCTCGCCGATGGCAACGGTTCCCTTACCGCGAAGTATCTCAACGGATCCCTCCAAGTCTCCGCCCCGCGCGAACTCCGCTCTCCCGACCCGCACCGCACCCTGCGCTTCTTCGGCGCCCGTCTCCACAATCTCAAAGGCGTCGATGTCGAAATTCCGCTAGGCCTCATGGTGGTCGTGACCGGCGTCTCCGGTTCGGGCAAGTCGACGCTCGTTCACGATGTCATCTATCGAGCCCTTAACCACACCGCAGCAGCCGAGGACTCGACCGACGATCCTTCCGAACCGAAGAAGATGAACTGCACGCGAGTCGAGGGCAACTCGCGCGTCAGCGAAGTGGTCATGATTGATCAAACGCCCATCGGCCGCACCCCGCGTTCGAACCCGGTCACCTACATCAAGGCGTTCGACATGATCCGATCCCTCTTCGCCTCCACGCGCGAAGCGGAAAAGCGCGGCTATACCTCAGGGCACTTCTCCTTCAATATCCCCGGCGGCCGCTGCGAAGTCTGCCAGGGCGATGGAACCGTCACCGTCGAAATGCAGTTCCTAGCCGACGTGGAACTGATCTGCGAAGAGTGCCGAGGCACGCGCTATAAAGCCAGCATTCTCGAAATCCGCTACAACGATAAGAACATCCACGAAGTCCTCGGCCTCACCGTACGAGACGCCATGGCCTTCTTCAGCGAACAACCGAAGCTCCTGGCGAAGCTGAAAGTGTTAGACGATGTCGGTCTCGGCTACCTGCGCTTAGGCCAATCCGCGACCACGCTTTCAGGTGGCGAAGCACAGCGAGTCAAGCTAGCCGGCCACCTATCCCAAGCCACCTCACGCGGCACGCTCTACATCTGCGACGAACCAACGACAGGTCTCCACTTCGACGACATCTCGAAGCTCCTGAAAGCTTTCGAACGCCTGCTAGAACAAGGCGGTAGCCTCCTCATCATCGAGCACAATCTCGATGTAGTTCGCGCAGCCGATTGGGTTATCGACATGGGTCCCGAAGGCGGCGACGGAGGAGGCCGAGTCGTCGGAGTAGGGACGCCAGAAGACATAGCCAAAATCCCGGAGTCGCATACGGGCCGTTACCTGCGAAAATAGGGGAATGTGGCTCCTAGCCGCGCTGCTTTTCTTATTCCAAGACCCAATAGAAGAAGGGCGCAAAGCGCTCGATGCCAACCAGTTTGACCGAGCCGTCGAACTCTTCGGACAAGCCGTAGCGAAAGAGCCGAAGGACTACGCCGCACACTTCCACCTGGCGTTAGCCTACAGCCTAAAAAACGACGACGCGCATGCAATCCCCGAGTACCAAAAAACGTTAGAGCTAAAGCCCGGTCTATACCAAGCCGAACTGAATCTAGGCATCTCTTTACTTAGAGCCAATCAACCAGCGGAAGCGATCAAGCCGCTAGAAGCCGCGATGGCCCAAAAGCCGGCAGAAGCGCAGCCGAAAGCCAAGTTAGCGACAGCCTACGTAGCGATATCAAGAACGCAGCCATTAGAAGAAGCAGCAGCCAGCATCAAGAAAGCCACCGACCTAGACCCAAAGTATAACGACGCGCGCCTGGAACTAGCCGGTCGCTACGAAAAGGAAAAGCAGCCAGACGCGGCGATCGCGATCTATAAAGACTTCCCGCAGAACGTAGGCGCACAAGAGCGCTTAGGCGAACTGCTCATTGAAGCAAAGCACTTCGATGAGGCCATCCCGAAACTAGAACAGGCCGTAGCCCAGTCCCCCACGTCCGCCAATCGACTGGCACTCGCGACAGCGTACCGGATGAACAAGCAACCCGATAGAGAGGCTGCTCTCCTAGCCCAAGCAGTAGCAGCGGACCCCAGCAATTACAACCTTCACATGATCTACGGCCGAACCCTACGCGACGAGAGAAAGTTCCGCCCAGCTGCACAGCAGTTTTACGCTGCAGCGCAAAAGCGTCCCGATGCAGTGGAAGCCTGGAACGAAATGGCCGCCGCGTCGATGCTGGCTGAGGATTACGCCCCAGGACTGGCAGCGTTAGACAAAGTAAAGGCATTAGGTAAAGAAACCGCAGGCAACCAATTCCTAAGAGCGATCACGCTAGACCGCCTCAAACAACTCAAGCCAGCCCTAGAAAGCTACGAGCAGTTTTTAGCCTCGGACGGTAACAAAAACCCAGACCAGGAATTCCAGGCACGGCAACGCGCCCGGATCATCAAACTGGAACTGAGCAAAAAATGATCGCCGCCCTCCTGCTGTCCCTAACTTTAGCCGCCGGACTGACCGAAATCCGCAGCGAACGCAATTCAGATCGGAGAGCGAAGCTCGCGCTTGAAAACGCCGATCAAGCGCTAACCACCGCGCGTGATGCGTATAAAAAAGAAGAGATGTCCGTCACCGAAGCTAGCCTGAAAGAACTGGAAGAGTCGGTCGAACTAGCCCGCACTTCGCTAGAAGAAACAGGCCGCGACCCCCGTCGCCGTCCGAAGTGGTTCAAGTACGGCGAGGCACACACACACGAACTTATCCGACGCCTGAACTCTCTTGAAAACGCGATGGATCTTGACGACCGTCACCTCCTGGAAGGCGCAAAAACAAAACTCCACCAAACCAACGAAGAGTGGCTGCTAGGCATCGTGCAAGGCAAAAAGAAGGTAGACAAATGAAACGAATCGCCGTAGGAGTGTTTCTACTCTGCTCCACCGCTTGGGGCCAACGCGACTTCCTGACCTCCGATGAAACCGATCAGGTCCGCGAAGCGCAAGAGCCGAATGAGCGCTTGAAACTTTATCTGGTTTTCGCCCAACAGCGCCTTGACCAAGTCAAAAGCCTCCTCGCCAAGGAGAAGCCAGGCCGGAGCGCTCTGATTCACGATCTCCTCGAAGACTACACCAAAATCCTCGACGCCATCGACACCGTTTCCGATGACGCCCTAAAACGCAAGATCCCAATCGATGTCGGCAGCGCGGCAGTCGTGAGTGGCGAGAAAGGTCTCTTGAAATCCCTCAACACCTTCAACGAAGCAATGCCAAAAGATCGCTCCCGCTACGAATTCGTCCTCCGTCAAGCGATCGACGGAACACAGGACGGCATCGAATTGGCCAGCCAAGATCTAGGCCGCAGATCGACCGAAGTAGTAGCAAAAGACGAAAAGGAGAAGAAGGAAAGGGAGAGTATGGCCAATCCGAGGGATCGGGCGGAAAAGAAAGCAATCGCGCAGAAGGAAGAAGACGACAACTCAAAGAAACGAAAAGCTCCGAGCTTATACA
>CAXSIG010000348.1:0-6245 GCA_964237255.1 uncultured Bryobacteraceae bacterium | reverse complement strand
ATGGAACATCCCCGCCGGTCAAGTCGCCGAGGCGTTCACGGCGGTCCACGGCCAGACCGGGCAGGGCAGCACCTTCCTGATTGCTGAATCTCGCTACAACCGCCAGTACATGCAAGCCGTCCGGCACTTGGATCGACTGAAAGCGCAACACGACGCTGATGATGACGAGCCCGCCCCGCTCGGGTTAACCCAAGAAAATGAAAACAGCCACTGGGAACCTGAGGATTCCCAATACCCACTGGACTTCTCCCCATTTCGGGAACCCGAGAATCGCTAACCGAACCGCACCCAAACCCGATGCCCGAGCCTCTCGCCAACCCGCCTACAATGGTTCGAAACGTGTCCCCCAATCCCGTCACGCGCCACTTCACCGACGCCCTCGACACCCTGATCGCGCAAATGAAGCAGGACCGCTCCATCCTCGCCGCCCTGCTCTGCGGAAGCCTCTCGCACGATACCGTCTGGGCGAAGTCGGATATTGACCTGGCCCTCATCACCATTGATGATTCCAAAATTGACAAAGGCGCCCTGGCCCTCAATGCGAACGGAGTGAACGTGCACGCCTTTCTCATGAGCCGCTCGGACTTTCGAAAAACCGTCGAAGGCGCCATGCGGAACTCCTTCACACATTCGCTTCTCGCGAAAGGTCGGCTCCTCTACACGCATGACGAAACAGTCGCGCGCCTCTGCGAACGTCTCGGCGGTATCGGCGAACGCGACACGCGAACCATGCTCCTCAGCATCGCCACCCACACGCTTCCATCTCTTTACAAGGCCCGCAAGTGGCTCGTAACGCGCGGCGATCTCGAATACACCGCGCTCTGGATTCTCCACGCGGCGGATTCGCTCGCCCGCATCGAAGTCGTCAACGCCCGCATGCTGGCCGATCGCGAAGTCCTCCCGCAAGCCACCAAACTCAACCCAGAATTCTTCCAGGTAGCCTATTCCGACTTACTCAACAAAAAGAAGACGCAACAGAGCGTGACCGCGGCCTTAGAAGCTGCCGAACATTACCTGGCCCAACGCGCACCGCGACTGTTCGGTCCCATTCTCGATCACCTCCAGGAGACCGGCGAAGCACGCTCATGCACCGAGATCGACGACCACTTCCACAAGCACTTCAGCCTCGACCACGTAAGCCTGGCGTGCGAATACCTCGCCGACCAAGGCCTGATACAAAAGGTCTCCCTCCCAGTCCATCTAACGAAGCGAAGCAACATACAACTAGAAGAACTAGCCTTCGTCCACCTAGGAGACTCTTTCTGAGCCGCGACCGTAAGGGAGTCGGTTTGCCCACGTCCCGCACCGATTCCCCCCATACCGATTCATCCCATACCAATTCGCCCAAGACCGATTCACCACATACCGATTCCCCCCACACCGATACATCGCCTGACAGAGCCGCGACCGTAAGGGAGTCGGTTTCCCCCCGCACCACCATCGCCGTTCAAGGCGCGCGCGTCCACAACCTAAAAAACGTCTCGGTCGAAATCCCCCGCGAAAAGCTAGTAGTAGTCACCGGCCTCTCAGGCTCCGGAAAATCCAGCCTCGCCTTCGACACCATCTACGCCGAAGGCCAGCGCCGCTATATGGAGTCGCTCTCCAGTTACGCAAAGCGCTTCGTCGCCCAGGTAGCCAAGCCCGATGTCGATTTCATCTACGGCCTCTCGCCCGTCATCTCCATCGAGCAAAAGACCATCGCCAGCAACCCGCGCTCCACCGTCGGCACCATGACGGACATCGCCAGCTACCTCAATCTCCTCTTCGCCACCATCGGCGATCCCCACTGCCCCCGCACGAACGAACCAACGCCGCGCCGGACCGCGAACCAGATTCTCGAATCCATCCTCAGCCTGCCCGAAGGGACTGAGATCGAACTCCGCGCTCCCGTCTTCAAGCAATACGGCGAGGACCTCGATTACGTCCTGACCGACATACGCAAGAAAGGCTGCCGCACCTTGATCGTCGATGGCAAACCTGTCGACATCTCGGCCGAACAGAACCTCGACGAACCCACAGTCACCGACATGGATGCCGTGGTCGACCGCCTCATCGTAAGCCCCCGCCACGAAAAAGCGATCAAAGCCGGCATCGCGAACACTCTTCTGATCGGCGACGGCCTCCTGAAAGCGGAAGTCCTGAAAGGCGCCCCCAAAACCGAGGTGGACCGCTTCTATAAAACCTCCTTCAGCAAAACGCATCACCTGGTCTATGGCGATATTCAGCCCGAGTACTTCATGTTTAACAACCCGGAGAGCGCCTGTCGCACCTGCGGCGGCCTCGGCGTCCACAAGCTGACGCATCCGGAGCTGCTGGTGCCTGACCCAAGCCGAAGCATCGTGGGCGGCTGCTTCGTGAAGGAAGCGCTGAAGTACAACCCCGATACCTGGGACGGCCACATCATCTACAGCCTCTCGCGCCTTCTCCGCTTCTCTCTCGATACACCCTGGAAAGACCTCCCCGAGAAAGTGCGTAACGCGATGCTCTTCGGACTGGACGGCAAAAAGATCAAGCTCGCCATCCCGCCCGATGCCAAAACGAAGCGTGATGAGGCAGAAGGAAAAGAAGTTGGCTTCGGCGGAATCGCACGGCGCATCGAACGACAGTACCGCCGCTATCGACAGCGAGGCGAAGCAAGCTCCGGTATGGAAGCCTGGCTCGACAAAGTGATGGTCGAACACACCTGCCCCGATTGCAACGGCGCACGCTTGCGACCCACGCGACTTCTCTTCACGATTGACGGCAAATCGATCCACGATCTAGGCCAACTCCACTTCGATGAGCTCCATCGATTCCTGGGCACCGTCAAGCCAACCGGACGAAACGCCGACGCCGGACAACAAGTGTTAGGAGAAGTCAGAGGCCGCCTCCAACTCCTACTAGGCATAGGTCTCGATTACTTAAGCCTGAATCGCCGATCAGGAACGTTATCCGGCGGCGAATCGCAGCGCATCCGACTCTCGACGCAAATCGGCTCGGGCCTGATGGGTATGCTCTACGTGCTCGACGAGCCAAGCATCGGCCTCCATCCGAAAGACAACGTAAAAATGATCGCGACGCTCGAAAGCCTCCGCGACATCGGCAACACGGTAATCGTCGTCGAGCACGACGAAGACACCATTCGCGAAGCCGATCACATCATTGAGATGGGTCCAGGCCCAGGAGTGCACGGAGGCACGGTAGTCGCGCAAGGAACGCTTGCCGACATCCTGAAGTGCAAAGAATCCCCCACCGGCCAGTTCCTTTCCGGAAAGCGCTCGATCGCGATTCCAAAGCAACACCGCAAAGGAAACGGCAAAAGCCTCACAGTACGAGGCGCACGAGAAAACAACCTGAAAAATGTCGATGTCGCCATCCCGCTAGGCAAAGTAGTCGCGATCACCGGCGCGTCCGGCTCCGGCAAGAGCACGCTAATCAACGACATTCTCTACAAAGCCCTCTGGAAGCGCTTGGTCGATACCCGAACACTTCCCGGCGAACACGACTCGGTAGACGGCATGGAGCACGTTCACAAAATAGTGAACATCGACCAATCCCCGATAGGACGCAACAGCCGTTCGAACCCCGCCACCTACATCGGCTTTTACGACAACATCCGCGACCTGTTCACCAACGCCCCGCTTTCGGTCGAGCGAGGCTACAAAGCAGGCCGCTTCAGCTTCAACGTAAAAGGCGGCCGCTGCGAAGAGTGCCAGGGCGAAGGGACAATCACCACGCAGCTCTATTTCATGCCCGATGTCGAAGTAACCTGCGGAGCATGCAAAGGAGCAAGGTTCAACAGCGAGACGCTCGAAGTCACAGTCCGGGGCAAGACCATTGACGACATCCTGAACATGTCCGTAGAAGAAGGCGTAGCCTTCTTCGCAGCCGAACCGGTAATCGGCAAGAAGATCGAAGTCCTCGACGAATTAGGTCTAGGCTACCTTACCCTAGGTCAATCCGCGACCACACTCTCAGGCGGCGAAGCGCAACGCATCAAAATCGCCTCCGAGCTATCGAAACTACAACGCTCGAAGCACACCGTATACATCCTGGACGAACCAACCACCGGCCTGCATCTCGCCGACATCGAACGCCTGCTTCACTCACTAAACCGCTTAGCCGACTCCGGACACACCGTAATCCTGATCGAGCACCACCTGGATGTAATCAAGACCGCGGATCACGTCATCGACTTAGGCCCAGACGGCGGCCACGCCGGCGGCGAAATTGTCGCAGCAGGAACCCCAGAACAAATCGCAGCCTGCCCCGCATCCCACACAGGCCGCTTCCTGAAAGCCCATCTCAGGTCGTCTTAATGCGCCAATTCCGATACCGCACCTGCATCGGAGGCCCCACATGCACCTGAACGCCGATCAATCCCTTAGCCGCGCGACCGCCAGGATCCTCATCGATTACCATGCTCATCAGCCGACCATTGATCTGATGCATCAGAGTGTTCCCACGCGCGATCAGATGCACAGAGTTCCAGTCATCCCGCAGAATGTTTTTCAACTCGTCGCCACTACCCAAGCTGCTAAGAATCGAAGGTTTGCGCGTCCCCGTAACGCGCGTAATCTGCCCGCGTTCGGCAAGAAAGAGCCGTCCTTTCTCCTCATAATTGTTGCCCGTGTAACGCCGCGCGCCATCGATGTCGCACTGATACCCGCGCATAGCAAACTTGTTCGAAGTAGTGACTGCATCCGGGACCACTACGCTGCGATAGTTGATCCCGCTATTCCCGGCGGACGAAATCCGGAAGTCGACCTTCAACTCGAAATCGCCCGGCTCCCCACCGCGCCAGATCACAAACGTGTTGCTCTTAATCACGGTCTCCGGCGTGATCTCCCCCACCATGTCACCGCCCTCGACACGCCAATACTTCGGATCGCCTTCCCACCCGTCGAGAGTCTTCCCGTCGAACATGCTCCGAAACCCCGGTTCCTCGCCCGTCAGCGGCTCAGGCCGATCGCTCTGCTTCGGAACGAACTGCGCAGCCGCCCGCTCAACGGCCAACGCCCCCAGAAACCAGCGACGCGTGAGTGGAGTCATTTTCATAGTCTCCGTCATCTTATACGTGGTGCCGAACTTCACCCTCAGCGTTCTGGACCAATCCCCCATACCGGAAGGCTTCACGCGAGGCGATGCCCTCCGCAACTCCATCGATTTGGCTCAACACGCCGAGCGCTGGGGATACCGACGATTCTGGATCGCGGAACACCATGGCTCGATGGGATTGGCCTCGAACAGTCCAGAAGTCCTAATCGGCCCAGTAGCCGCCGCTACCTCCACCATCAGAGTCGGATCGGGCGGCATCATGCTCCCGCATTACAGCCCGCTGAAGGTCGCGGAATCGTTCGGCATGCTCTCCGCCCTGTACCCCGACAGAATCGATCTCGGCATCGGACGAGCCAACGGAACGTCCCCGAAAGTAGCCAAGATGTTACAGCGCGACCGTCGCACGGAATCACCCGACGACTTCCGCGAACAAATGGACGAACTGCTTCGGTACACAAACACTCCGGACGGCCCCGCGGTCTCGTTACTTGGGTCCTCAATGCAAAGCGCGATATGGGCGGCGGAACTAGGTCTACCTTACGTGTTCGCCGATTTCATCAATCCCGAAGGCGCCGAATACGCCCGAATCTATCGCGAACGCTCAGCCGCGCCCCATACATCCGTAGCGCTCTGGATCATCTGCGCCGAAACCGATGCCGAAGCGCACCGTCTCTCACTCAGCATCCGGATGGCGTTTGCAATGCTGCTCAGAGGGCGGCCAATCGCAACTCCAACAGTGGAACGCGCCGAAAAGTTCCTCTCGGAGCAAGGCATGTCGCTAGACGTACTCGCTTCAGGACGTCGCTTTATCACAGGCTCACCCAGCACCGTGAAACGGATCGTCGAAGAAGTTGCCGCAGCTTACGGCGCGGAAGAAGTATTCGCCGTCAACATCATCCACAGCCACGAAGCAAGGCTGCGGTCTTACGAACTCTTGAGCGAAGTGTTTCGCGAACTAAGCGAGTATTCGAACACAGCCGATCCCAAAACGCCCCCGATGAGCGGCCCCACAATCGGAACCCAAAACACCGGCGCTCCGCTAGTCAATCCGTTGTTCTGAAAACCCGCGACCACGGTAAACAATCGAGGCCCAAAGTCGCGCGCCGGGTTGATTGCATAACCATGCAGTCCGCCAAACGACATCCCGATCGCCACCACCACCAGTCCAACCAAAATCGGTCCTAACTCGGTTGCATGCTCACCGATCG